>JABHHG010000069.1 GCA_018671635.1 Fidelibacterota bacterium
CCACTTCTGGTTCATTAATTCCAGGCTTAAGTGTTAGCCAAGACGAAAATGGAAATGTACTTGAACTACTTGCCCCTGAGAAACCAGGACTATCTGATGAAATGTATTTCCAACGATTTTCAGATGGTGCGATTCCATTTTCTAATGGTGCCGCAAGACAGTTAACGCAATTTGATGTTACCCTAGACTTTCTACTCAGGAACAATAAAGCTGAAATATTAGCCAATTCTCAAGTGGTTACGCTAAACGGCCACGAAGCTGAAATTTCAATGGTGGATGTAGTGCCGTATATCTTATCCAGTGGGGGTGTTGGTGGACAAGTGAAAGTTCAACGTGAAGAAGTGGGAATTAAATTGAAGATAGTCCCTACCGTAAACTCTGATGGATATATAACTACTTCTGTAACTCCAGAAGTCAGCTCTATTTATGATATGATCGGACCCGATAGAAATATTCCCCATGTAAAGAAACGATTGTCAAATACAACCATTCGAGTGAAAGATGGTGAAACCATAATTATTGCCGGTCTGTTAAGTGCGGGGAAACGATTAGATGTAAGTAAATTTCCATTATTGTGGAGACTCCCATACATTGGGGCTAAAATTTTTACCCACACCTCTGAAGTAATTGTTAAAACAGATCTCATCGTTCAGATAACCCCTCGAATAATTCACGATAATTATTCAGGTATCGATAAAAATAAAAATCATCAGTCTGCTGAAGATAATTTAGAAAATTAGGATTAAACTATGAAAACATTACTAAATTTTAACAAAATATTTATTTTGGGATTAATCATCATTCTCTCTTGTACGGAGGATAACCCCATCAGCCCAACAGTCGACTTTGATTATACTATCATTTTGACACCTGCATCTGAAAATGAAACCTATTATGCAGATGGTTGCTCAAGCTGTACAGATTATAATCCCATTACATTTATTGCAACCTTAGAAAGTGGCAATGAATCTGTTGCTGAAAAAACTATAAATTTTTCATACAATAGTGATAGTTTTAACCATGCCACATCTCCTTTTAGTAGTGATGGCCCAACCACCCAAAGCAATGGTAAGGCGCAAGTTACCTATGATGACCGTGGTTTTTCAGGCGATGTAACCATTAGTGCATCATTCACAGAATCAATTGGATTTTCTGATTCTACAATAACTGCCACTTTTGAAGTTAATTTAGAACCTTATTATCTGAAAGTTAATGCGGTGTCAATGTATGTTACCAGCTCTGGAATAACTGCAGGTGATTTAAATAGTAATACCAGTATTTCATTTTTTGTAACGGATGAAAATAATATTGGCCTACCCAATGTACCCGTCTTATTTTCTAAAAATTCAAGTGTAGGAACATTTTACTCAAATACAAATGCATCTAATGCAGAGCAAGCTCGAACTGATGCTCAAGGTGTTGCGGTAGTAAACTTCACCATTGCAGATGCGTCTGTTTCTGATGAATCAATTATAATTTCTGCAGTTGTAAATGATAGCAATATTGAAGGCCCAACTAATTTTACTTCTAATACAGAGATTACTATTGTGCCACTAGACATTCCTCAATTTTCACTCTCATTAGATAGAATTTCTGAAGGTGAAGCTATTACGGTTGATGGAGAAACTAGCAATCTATTCTATTCAGATTTAGATGCTAAATCAATTATTTACCAAGCCACATTAAGAGATGGTGATAATGCAGTTCAAGGCCGTAACATTAATTTCTCATATACCAATATGGAAGGTTCTGCGATTACCAATGCATATTTTTCTACTGTTGATTTATCCACTCAATCAAATGGAACCTTTAAGACAGATTACAATGATGGTGGTGAAAATGGTTCTGTAATAATTACAGCTAATTTTTCTGATACTCAATATTCTGTTTCAATATCAAAATCTGATACTTTAACCATAACTCCCTATTATGAAGCAGTGGCTACGGTAAGTGGCTGGACAGATGATCCTGAAATTATTTCAGGGATTGATGCTGCTACTACAGAGTCAACTCGAATCTGGACCCAAGTATTAGATGTAAACGGACTACCCCTCAAGAATGTTCAAATCGTATTTGGTGTAAATGAAAGTGCTGATAATACCCAACCTAATATTGGTTCATTCATTACCGATTTTATTTCATACACAGATGCTGCGGGTAAAGCGTATGTTGATTACGAAGCGTTCCCCAATACACCGGGCGGAACATTAACGGTTACAATTGCAATTGTAGGTGATCCCGATTTAGATAATGAAAATAATAAAGAAATCGCTGTAACTGTTAACGAACCAAAATTTGACTATTGCCTATTATTAGAAAGTGCCGGTTCCTGCAGTGATATATCTTATACCACTGAAGTTGCTTGTTCAGGAGCCAATGAAATCTGGTCGGAAATTAATTATTCTGATCTAAATAATACAACCACATTATTTGAATCCACTTTACTGAATGTGTTCTGTGCGGATGGAATATCTTCTGCTGACTGTTGTGCAGATCCTCTTGTTGTGGCAGATGGTGACCCGGTTGCTAATCAAAACCTACAAATAGATTTTACAAATTCTGAACACGCAGTACCATTGGGTGAAATTCAGTTGATTGACCCCCTTACTGATTCTAATGGTAAGATGAAGTTTGAATATTTAGATAACGGTGAAACCGGTGTTATTAATGTTGCAGTTTCATATACAGATGTGTTTGGTAATTCACCCGATAATGCAACCAATGCATTTACCGTTTACCCTGTTGAGCAACTGGTTCAAACTGTATATTTAACCTCTAATCCTTCAGACTTTGTGATTATCTCTGATACAACGATTGTGTATGAAACTGTATTCACCACTCTCATTTCTGATAATAATGGCGCATCTGTACCCAATGTTAATGTTGATTTCTATAATAACTGGGCAGTTTCTAATGTTCCTCAAGGTACGTTATCAAGTTCCAGTTGTGTGACTTCAGAAAATGGAAGTTGTGAAATCACTCTCACCTCTAATCAAAGTCAAACGGGCTCTGCTGAGGTTGTTGCATGTGTGGCATTTGAAGAACTTACAAGAGCATACGAAGAATCTAATGGTGATTTAACATTCTCATGGATTGAAGAGGCTCAGCCAATATTCTCCTCTAAATCTAAAGGGAAAAATAAAAAATCACTACGAAGTAATAATTTCACGTTAAAAATAAATGAATTTAAAAATTCTGAGGCCTATCAAACTCAAAGTGAGGATAGGCTTGTTTGTACCAGTGGTATTTCAGGATCGCACACGGTTCAATATGTAACTGAAGAACAATTTTATATAAATCAAGTTGCTGAAATTGATGTGTGGGTCATTGCAGGAGAAGTGATCGAAGATAATATTAATGTAACGGTTATTGACACCATTTTTGCCAGGGCATTAAATTCAAATGGACAAGGAATTCAAAATGTACCTGTCCAATTTAACAAAACTACGAATGGATTTGGTTATGTTTCTTCTTCTGAAGCAATTACAGATTCAACAGGGCTTGCAATGACCATCTATTACCCTAACACTGAAAGCTATTCTGGTTCTGATGATACTGTCCAAATTTCATTTACTATTGGAGTGGCGGGCAATGATGCAGTAGCAGATGTAAACCAACAGATTATCCTGGATACTTCTGGTAATATAAATGTTGAGTTGGATGTGGCATATTTTGATTTCTATCCAAATATTTCAAATATTTCACATATTATGGGGAATGAAACCTCAATTGAAGTAATCGCAAAAAATGGAAATGGTGTGGGTATGGCAAATGTACCTATCCGATTCTCAATCTCAAGTGCAACTTCACCCTGCCAAGGCTCTACTGGATGTGAAGATTATAGTAATGAAACTGATTGTACTACTGATACAAATGGTATTGGTGATTGCTTTTGGGATGTCATCTCACCTAGTGGAATATTATCAGAATTCTTAGTCCCCACATGTTGCGATGATGAAGGTAATGCTGATGAAGGTAATATTGATGAGGGTAATGCTGATGAAGGTAATGCTGACGAAGGTTCAAGTACAGTAACTCAACCCGGGGTTTCACGAATTAGCTATTGGAATTCAGAAGGTCTCTCAGATAAACTGATAGCCTACATTGTACATCCATTGATTGCTGACTCAATTTTATTTCAAGATGAAGTAACTATCACTACTAATATTACCACCGGATTAATTACATGGGCTCAAATGAGTACCGTATCCGTTGCAAGTTTAGATAGCCTATACTGTGATTCATTATATGTTACTGCCATTGATGCCAATGGTAATACACTTTCAGACATCCCCGTTACTTTTAATTTAGATGATGCTGTGAATGGTTCAATAAATATAATAAATCCTCAAACGGGTTCAAATGGCTCTCCTGCAACGGCCCTGTTTTGCCCCATACAAGGCTTTATTGGGTATTGTAATGGTTCTGGTACAAGTTGTTCAGATTACGAAACTGAAGAATCTTGTATTGACGTTACTAACTGTGAATGGCAAAATGATGTAAATATTGAGATCACAACCAATGTGGCAAATGTTGGAAATTCAACCATTAATATTACATACATAGATGCCACCCCTGAATGCCCCGAATGTATTGCTGAATTGAAACTTGAAGCTGATGATTTCATACTTCCATCAGAAAGATCGGGGACTTGCTCTGGTGTTGAGGAGAGTAATACTTGTTCCACTAATGAAACTGAAAATTCTTGTTTAGCCGTTACTGAACCGGATTATAATTGTTCATGGGAAGGTTCTGGAAGTACATATATTACGGCCACTTTAATTGATTCATTAGGGTATGGCCCAGCAGATAACACACATATTTTCTATAAAGCGATTCAGCAAGTTCCAGAGCCAGATAACCCAGATAATTTAGTTTGGGAACCAGTAGGTTCAATTCCTGAGATCGACTATTTTTTAAATGGTACTTCAGAAGTATTATTCGATATGGAAAATGCATCTGGTCTAATTGCTATTGTGGGTAATGCAGAGGCATTAACCGATACAATTTATTTGCAACTGAAATCTACCACTCCTTCATATATTGAAATTTTTGACCCATACCCCAGTAACATTATGGTTCAAGGGGGGGGTGGACAAGCCTCAACTGACATTAATGTGGCTATTAGAGATGCAAATGGATCAAATGTGGATAAACCTTTCTGGGTGAATTTTACCATAGTTGGTTCACCTGCAGGTGTTCATATTAATGGTGAGCCTGGTATTATTTCTGTTGATCAACTTACCTTAAACGGTGAAAGCTCAATCTCTATCAACGCAGGAACCTCACCAGGGACAGTTAGAATCAAGGTTGAATTATATGAAGATAATAGTGGGGTGATGGGTAGCGCACTTTCCGATGTACCTACAGAAGAAAAAAATATTGTAACTGTCATTACAGGTCCACCCGCACAAGGAATAATAAATTATTCTTATGTTGATATTACTGCCATTGACGGTGGGCTGTATGAAGTCCCCGTTACCGTAATGCTATGGGATGTACATTCTAACCCTGTATCAGATAGTACCAATGTGTATTTTGATGTTCGAGGTATAACAAATCAATATGACCCAACCATGACCTATGTAAATGATGAAATAATCTATTGGGGTTCAGCACCAGAATCACGAGAAACACCCGATAGTTTAGTATATAGATGTTATAATCCCGTTCATGGTGTATGTCAATTATCTGTAGCAGATATTATTTCTGGAGTTCCAAACGAATTAGTAAGTAATCCTCCAGATGGTAGCGTGGTGCTAGAACATTGTGTTGGTGAAGATCCCGATGGAATAATTGACTGTACTGATAATTTAAGTTCTATTGCTTGTATAGCAGTAATTATTGATGGTACTTGTGAAGGTGAAAATCCAATTTGTAATAATGCAAATGAAAGCGTTTGTAATGCTGCTGGAGCTGGAGGAGCTGATTGTGGGTGGGTACAAAATACTTGTAATTGGGAAAGCCTTTTTGATGTTGATACTGCCGGTGAATTATGGATCCCTCAAATTCACCCAGCATCTATTGAAGGTGCTGCCAAAACAGGGAATGAAAACTCAAATGGAGAAGCATATACTGGTGTGGCCAATACCGTGTTAAGATTTGGTTCATCTGATATATTTGCTGAGACCGTTATTCGTGCACATACCTTAGGTGTTGATGGTGGATCTCTCATTATTGATAGTAGAGCATCTCATTCGGGTGAAAATTTAGTATTACCCCTCACTGCAGATGGCAATTTGAGTGTGAGTGCAAACCCATTAGCTTGGGATTTCAGTACCGTTGGTGATCCGGATGGAAACTATGACCCTAATGATCCACCGATTATTACGGTGACGGCTACATTATCAGATTATTATCAATATTTTATCGATGCAGGGTTATTGACTATATCTGCACCTTTTGGTACCGTAGTTTCAGTATGTAATGGGATTGATGGTGATGGTGATGGGATTACCGGTACTTGCACAGATGATGATGGTAACAGTTTGCCCTTTTCAACATGTTCAACATGCGGGGATGAAGGAGGTAATTGGACAGCTGATGCAGGAGATGTAGATGTAATTGGATTTGGAAAAACAAACTCAAGCGGTCAAGTAACTTGGGGAGTTCAATATGATTTTGGTATAAATATTTGTGATGATTGTCTAACTGCACAAAACCCAACCTGTGAAGACAGAGAATCAAATATTGTAGTCCAACTGATGGATCCATTATCACAAGCCAGTGATCCAGTGATCGTTGTTTTATCACAATCTGTTGCATGTGAATAATTAAAATTTAAGGCCACTATGAATAATAAATATCAATTCATGAAATTGGGTGACGTACTTGTCGCCGAAGAAATTATTACACAGTCTCAATTAGAGGCTGCCCTTTCTGAACAGAAAAGTACCAAAGGTAAACTGGGTAAAGTTCTGGTTAAACAAGGGGTCATCTCAGAAGATGAATTAGTAAAAGCATTTTCACTACAATTAGGTCATGGTCATATTCTTGAAGAAGATATGATGAAGGCCCCTGAAAATGTAGTTGCGTTAATACCTGAAGATTTTGCGGTAGAAAATAATGTACTTGCCCTAAACAAATCTGATAACACTCTTCTTGTGGCTATGGAAGATCCTGAAGATTTAGCCATATTAGATGCTATACGCAAGGTTACGGGTCTTAATCCTGAAGTCCGAGTTGCTGGACATTCTGCCATCAAAACTGTCATTGACAAAATGTATGGAAAAATTCGCCAAACGGGTGAGGTAGAATCCGCCATATCAGATATGAGCATTGTTCGGGGCGATGAAGAAGATGGTGATGAATTAGATTTAGGTAGTGAAGACGTTTCTGCTGAAGATGCTCCCATTGTAAAACTGGTGAACTTAATATTGATGGAGGCCATAAAAGAGAACTCTTCTGATATTCATGTGGAAGCGGGTCGAAATGAAGTTTCAGTTCGTATTAGAATTGATGGTGTATTGGCAAAAATAATGTCACCGCCAATTTCCTCATTGAATGGTATCATTACGCGAATAAAAATTCTATCAAAATTAAATATTGCTGAACATCGTCTGCCGCAAGATGGTCGAATGAAAATCAAAACGAAAGAACGTGAAATCGATGTTCGGGTTTCCATACTCCCCACCGTTCATGGTGAAAAATGTGTACTTCGTTTATTGGGTAGTGGTGAAAAATCAATGACCCTCACTGATTTAGGATTTCCTGAATCAAAGTTGAAAACATTCAAAAAATGGATTAATCAACCCTATGGTATGGTACTCATGTGTGGACCAACGGGTTCGGGTAAATCCACTACTTTATATGCAGCATTGCAAGAAATCAATGAAGAAGGTATAAATATTACCACCGTTGAAGATCCTGTAGAATATCAGTTAGCAGGTATTAACCAAGTTCAAATGCATGAAGAAATTGGGCTCACATTCTCTGCTGCATTACGATCCATTCTGCGACAAGATCCAGATGTACTTTTAATTGGTGAAATTCGGGATGAAGAGACGGCGGGTATTGCGGTGAAATTTTCACTGACTGGTCACTTAGTATTCAGTACCGTGCATGCCAATGATGCTATTAATACGATTACTCGTTTATTAGATATTGGAATTCCACCATTCTTACTTGGATCGTGTGTAAATCTTATTGTTGCTCAGCGATTGATTCGGACCATTTGTAAAGATTGTAAAGAAGAATATAAACCCTCTCAAACTGAGTTGGATATGATTCAATTTCCAAAAGATAAGTTATCTTCAACAAAATTTTATCAAGGTAAAGGTTGTTCAAAATGTCGTTATACTGGATATAAAGGCCGAACAGCAATTGATGAAATTTTAGAAGTAAAACAAAATATTAGAAATTTAATATTTGAAAGTTCTAACGAAGAAAAAATCAAAACAGAAGCATTATCAAATGGTATGACGCCATTACGAGAAGCGGGAATTGAGAAAATCGAAGAAGGTGTAACCACCATCCAAGAAATTATTCGTTCTACTGTTCAGGAATAATGGCTCAATTTAACTATATAGTTCGATCCCAAAGTGGTGCTCGTCAAGAAGGTAATATCGATGCAAAAAATATTAATGATGCATCAGAAAAATTACGTGCCGACGGCCTAACGGTAATAAAAATTTTAGAAAGAGATACCTCTTTTGACTTTCTCACTCCATTTTTAGAACGTCTTAATCTTGAAATTGAAAAATTTAAAAATAAAGTCCCCCTTTCAACGCTTGTATTTTTCACTAGACAATTAGCAACTATGTTTGCTTCTGGGCTAACTATTGAGCGATCCATATTTTTTCTTGCCCAAGAAGAGAAAAGTAAAAAGTTTAAAAAAGTTCTCGTTGATCTAGAGACGAATATTAAACGTGGATTACTTTTATCTGATGCTTTAGAGCGACATCCCGGTGTATTCTTTAATTTATATATTGCACTGGTTCGGGCCGGTGAGGTAAGTGGAAAACTGGCAGATACTTTAGATGAGTTGTCTTCATACATGGAGACCGTGGAAGATACACAGCGTAAAGTTAAATCAGCCATGTATTACCCTGTTTTTATTATTGGTTTTCTATTCTTCATGATGTTCATTACATTTACATTTATTATCCCTCAATTTAAATCTGTATACGACCAGCTGGGATCAGAACTCCCCTATTATACCGTTTTACTCGTAAATATTTCAGAATGGTTTCAGTCTAACTTCTTTTTCCTCAGTTTTTTAATATTTATGGGATTAGTGGTTTTATGGCTTTTATCTTTAACCGATAGTGGGCGCTTAAGCAAAGATCGATTATTGTTAAAAACCCCTATTTTTGGTGCACTTATCGAACAAGGAATATTAAGTAAATTTGCCAAAACTTTCGGAATATTAGTAGGCTCTGGTGTGTCTATTATGGATTCTATGGGACTTTTACAAAAAGTCGTAGATAATCGAGTATATGAATTAGCCATTAATAAAGCAGCAAAAAATATTGAAAATGGCGTGAATATTTCAACCGCACTAAAAGAAACAGGTGAATTCCCTCCTATCTTAATTCAATTATTAGCCACCGGTGAAGAAACTGGTGAAATTGATGGTCTCGCACTGAAGGCTTCTGATTTTTACACCAAACAAGTGAATGCCATTGTTGACAGATTAACATCCATAATTGAGCCTCTTCTTATTGTATTGGTGGGTGCAGTCATTGGTGGAATCGTAATTGTTACGTATCTACCTATTTTCCACTTTGGTGAAGCATTAGCGAACTAATAAATTGGACCATGCCAATGGTCCAATTATTTGCAATTATGTTAGGGTTAACATTTGGGAGTTTCCTCAATGTAGTAATCTATCGTCTTCCCCGAAATTTATTTTTTTCTAAATCACGTTCTTTCTGCCCGCATTGCAAATATCAGATTCCGTTTCACTCAAATATTCCCGTAATTAGCTATCTTATACAAGGTGGAAAGTGTACTAATTGCGCTGCTTCAATTTCACGTCACTATCCAATTGTAGAATTGCTGTCTGCCCTTATTTGGGGATGGGCTTCATTCAACTATGGTTTACATCAGGGAATTCTATTTATTTGGATTTGTAGTATTCTGTTGGCAATTTCAATTATTGACCATGAAACTTTTATTATACCATTTCCACTAATAATTTCTGCATTATTGGGATTTTTAGTATATATTTATTTTAACCCCACAGAATGGCGAGTATCCTTTTGGGGGGCAATAATGGGAGTTGGATATTTATCGTTGGTATTCTTACTCACATCCGCCATATTTAATAAGCAGACGTTGGGATTGGGTGACCTTCAACTCATTGCAATTACAGGTATGTGGTTGGGACCAGTTAATGTACTATTATCAGTATTTATATCAGCATTACTGGCATTGATTATTTGGGGGATTCTCTCTCTATTTAAAGGATTTGATAGAAATAGAGCCATGCCATTTGGGCCATACCTATCAGGTTCAGCCATATTATTATATGTTTTAGATATAGATTTATTGACCTATCTTTCAACTTTCTGATCGGAGATTTGACGTAATCTTTCGAATACCATTGCACTTACGGTAGCAGAAACATTTAATGAACTAATTTTCCCTTTCATGGGAATAGTGGCATGAAAGTCACAGGTACTGAGAACTAATTGTCTAATTCCCTTACCCTCACTTCCTAACACAACGGCCATTTTCCCTTTCATATCAATATCGAACCACTGCTTTGCCTTTATACTATTTTCAAGAGCAACAGTCCAAAACCCATCTTTTTTCAATTCATTCAATTGATTTCGAAGATTAGTACACTTATAAATTGGAATATGAATAAATGCACCTTGACTTACTTGCATCGCCGTTTGGGTAAGCCCAACACTGTGATGCTCAGGAATAATAATTCCATCCACTCCCCCACATTCTGCAGTGCGAATAATCTGCCCTAAATTTTGAGGGTCTTCAATATTATCTAAAACAAGTAAGAATAAATTGGGGTCTGCATTTTTAAAAGAGGTTAATTTTTTATATATTTCTCCTCGAAACTGAACAACTATTCCCTGTGTTCGAAGTCCAGTATATTTCTTCAGATATTGATCCTTAGGGAGATTATTTACTCTACCTTTAAATCGACTGAATTCATTTGATAATGAGGATTTCCGTATTGCATTTCCATCTTTCATTACATCAATATTAATGATTTGTAAATGTTTTGCACGCAAAACCTGTTCACATCCATTAATACCATAAATAACGTGGTAGTCTTGAATCTTTGATTTCTTTTTATATGTTTTCTTCATAATTCTCCCATGTCAATTTACATATTTTCACATTTGATTTCTCATGCTCAATGTATGAAATTTCTATATGGGACAAACAGCTAAAATTAGAATTGACAAATGGCTTTGGGCAGTACGGATTTTTAAAACTAGAGCCATTTCAACGGATGCTTGCAATTCCGGTAAAGTCAAAATCGAAGGTAAAAGCATTAAACCCTCCCGTGCAATAAAATTAAATGAAACTATTACAGTACAGAAAGGAATCATTAAATTTGTATATGAGGTAACCGGACTTATCGAAAAACGTGTGTCCGCTAAGATTGCTAGTGAAAGTGTAAACGATTTGACTTCTGAAAAAGAAAAATTCAAAATGAAGGCTGCTTCATCCCAACCTGTAACATCACGAGATAAAGGGATGGGGCGACCCACCAAAAAGGATCGTCGTGATATAGAAAAATTAAAATGGGGCAAATAATTAGTGTTTTCAAATAAGTATAAATCACTCATACTCATAATACTTTGGAGTTTATTTTCAGCTTCCTGTGCCTATTTCAGCGCACACGGCAGAGCCTATAAAAAAGCTGAATCTGCAAACAAAAGAGGGCATTATGAACAAGCTGTGTATGCATGTGTTGATGCCCTTCATATTAAACCTGATTATGACGAAGTAGAATTAATTATGGATAAGGTTTTTCCAAAAGCAATTCTAAAGCATCATAAAAAGATTGAAGGTCATAAATATCATCAGCCCAATTTTTATTGGGATAAAATAGTTGACGAGCTAAGAATACTCAATGATTTAAAATTATCAGTAGAAAATCTAGCCCATCCTAAATCTGATATTTGGCTTTCGAAAGCAAATGTACGTAACTATTTAGCTGAAATTGATGATGCTCAAAATAATTCTGCAGAAGGTCATTATCAAGCGGGAGTACGTTTTAAACTATTTACAGATAGAGAAAGTCAAAAATCAGCTGCCCAACAATTTCAAATAACGCTGACAATAATTGAAAATTATAAAGACTCGAAAGAACTCTATCAAATTTGTAAAAATGCTGGAACCACTCGTATTGCGATTCTACCATTTGCAAACAAAAGTGGGAAAAATAAATATGGTTCAATTGGTGAGAATGTATCTAGTTCAATCAGATCTGCCTTGTTAAATGATTCTGAAATTATGGAATTTGTAAATATCATTGACCGCCAACAAATTGACCAAATAATCGAAGAACAGAAGCTATCTCAATCTGGGCTTGTGGATTCAGAATCAAGCTTGGAAATCGGAAAATTGCTAGGGGTACATCAAATAATAAGTGGTGAAGTAACTTTTCTAGCTGCCTCAAAACCGAATCATATCAAAAATACTCAACGGTATACAAAAGAAGTGGCCATTGGCACCGAAACATATACCGATGATGACGGTAAGGAAAAAACGCGTAACATTTATGGAGAAGTAAAAGCAACTGTCACGGTTCATTCCATTTCAGCATCGGCTCAAGTTCAAGCATCATATCAAGTGTTACATGCTGAGACAGCGGAGGTTTTAAATTCAGAAATGGTAAGCGGTAGTCGTCAATATGACTTCACGTGGGCGACTTACAATGGTGACCAAAGAGCAATTAGTAAAGATGTACGGAAATTAACACGTAAATCAAAAAAAGCGGCTCCATCAAAAGAGCAACTAGTATTAGATGCAATTACAAATTTGAACGAAAAAATAATTCCTAAAATTAAACAGGTCTATAAATAAAAAGGGAGGCAAAGCCTCCCTTTTTTATAAAATCAATTTCCGTATTTTTCCCTATATTTCTCAACTTTTGCTTCCATCTCATCATATAGTTCAGTGGAACGTATTGCAGTATAAATTTGTTCATCAGATTTTAATTTTGCCAATAAACGTTTTTGAGCAGCACCTTCATCCCATTCTACCAATACATAGGCTCTATAAATTCGACCGGTTGTACTTTTCTCCTCTTGAATTTCTTTCTTTGCTATTTTCCAATCTTGAAGCGCAGTGGCAATCACTTGTTCCTGTGTTTGAGAAAACTGGTCTATAACATGAGAATCCTCACCCAAACCCGTTTCTTCCTGGGCTCGCTTAATAAGTCCATTCATTTCAGACTTAACTTGCCCTGCCAATTTATTAGAAGCATCTAAAGAAGCCTTATTAATAGCCATTTGAAGGTCTTGACTGGTAGCTGTAGATGTTTCATAGCGGAAACCATCTTTGCTTGGGATATCCATAAACCAACTTGGTAAATTAGATAATGTCTTCCGTGAGGCTTCTGGAGATAAGTCTGGACCTTTACTATTTCCACAGTTTGCTGAAATTAACAAAAGAAGGCTTAACATTGTAATATTTAATAATAACTTTTTCATGGTCTTTCCTTTATTTATATGGAGTGAATTTAATCATAAAAAATAGAACTATCAAAGTTTTTGAATATGTTTTAATATTTGGGGTAATGTAATCGTTTCTAACTTTTTTGAAATTTTTTTAATGCCCTCTTTTGCTGAACCTTCATTCGAATTAAAATCAGCACCTTGAACTTTGGGTACCGTGACCGAATAAATCTCATCACCCGTACTACCACTATGTACCGTAATTGTAGCATCAGCAAAAGTTTGATATATTCCCCATTCATTGGGACTATCAGATTTTTTAGATGTATTCACTTTCCCACTTATGATAAGGTCTACTTGTTGTGATTCATTAAAACTAGCGGATAAACTACTGGCAAAAAATTCTTTAATCATTGGCCCTATAATTGGATTATCAGCTTTTACACCTAACAACCTTTCATCAATATTTACTGTGATTGAGGGGGAATTAACTTTTATACTGATTGGAGTTTTAGAAAATGAATGTTCAAAGAGCTCAATTCCTTGAAAATTCATTGATAACAATAGCTGCTTTTGAGTTGAGAATGATTCAAATTGAGGAATAGATAATATTAAATTTCCATCGGCATCAGTAATACCCGATACTAAATTTATTTTTTCAGAAGATTCTATTTTAACCGGAATACCTGAAATATTTCTACCCGAATTTTTATCGATACTGGATAATGAAACCATCTCATTATTACTAAACCCAAAAGTAATTTCCATTTCTTTTTGAGCTGAAATTAATTCTATACGATTTCCTTTATCTTGAAATTTCAATTTTATCAAACTATAAATATTTTGAGATTCGCCCTCATATTCTATATGAAGAGGCTCATCCATAAATTGAACAATTTCATCCATAGCAGTTTGCAATAATTTAAAAGATTCCCCATTAAGCTCTTTATCCGCTCTTTGAATATAACCTAATGAGGTTTGAACTGCATTCTCACGTTTTGTAGCGAGGGATTCATAATATTTTTGCTTGGACAATTTCGCCTGAACATAGAATCTATTTTCGTCTTCATGGAAATTCACATATTCAATATGGTCTAAACTATTTTCTACACGGCTATCAATAATAGATTTTGTAAAGGCATTAACATCATAATTATACTCTGTCATCACATTCGTAAAGTTTGATGAAATTTGAATAGAAATTTGAGATGCAATTTCATTTACGGCTTGTGTACGAGTGGCTTCTCTAATATTTCCAGAAAAAGGTTTTGTAATAGAACCAACTCCCACCCAATGCTGAGCATTAGAATTAGAAGTTAGTACCCAATCGGGTGTTGGACCCGTTGGTTGAGAGGCACATGATACAAAAATTAAAAGGGAGAGGACGATTATTGGCATGGAATCTTTTCTATTTTTTTGAAAGGGCTTTCTCAATTTCATATACAAATGTTGCATACTGCTGTGGATTATATGATTTTAATATTGCGCCAGGATAAGTACGAATAACTTCATTATTTTTACCAATAAGAATAGATGTTGGTAATGACATAACTCCACCATAATCCATAGAAACCTTATTCAAATCTCGAGCACTTCCATAAAGAATTGGATATTCCATTTTGTATGATTTTGTGAAATTTTTTAATGATTTTTTAGTACCATCCATTGCAATTCCTAAAATTTCAAATCCTTCTTTGTGATGTTTTAAATAAAGCTCATTGAAATCTGGAATTTCCATTCTGCAAGGACCACACCAAGTGGCCCAAAAGTTCACTAATACCACTTTATCCTTCATTTTACTCAATGTGTAAATGCTGTCTTCTAATGAAGATAATGTGAAATCAGAGGCCGTGTTAATATTCTCCGTCAATTTTTTAATGGCTTCTAATTGTGCCGCTGAAATTCCGTCTTGTGCAATTCCTAAACTTACAATGGTTATTGCGAATAAAATAATATTGAGTTTTTTCATTTTAGTTATCAATTTCATCAAACTTTCTTTTTCCTTCATCTAAAAAATTTACAAAACCATTTATATCTAAATCATAAGCTCGTGGTTCCATTAACTGTTTTTCTTCGTTATCTAATAGTACATAAAAGGGTTGCGCATTACTATTAAATGTACCAATTTGGAGGTCAAAATTCTGTTTCCCCAGCGTTTTCTTTACTTTCCCATCATAAGTGGATGTAAACCATTCATCTTCAGGAAGGGTCGTTTTATCATCAACATAAAGTGCCACCACTACATAATCATTTTTTAACCGAGTCAATACGCCATGATCAGCCCATACATATTCTTCCATTTTACGACAATTCACACATCCATGACCAGTGAAGTCTATAAATAATGGTTTATTTACTTCATTTGCATATGCCAATCCTTCATCATAATCATGGAAACCATTTATTCCATGTGGGAGATGTAAGAAACTAGAAAACCGTGGATTCGATGGAAATTTCTCGTCTACCACAGCTCCATTCCCTGAAGAAATTTGTTGTTCTCTAATCAATCTGTTTAGATCAAAGTCCTGTGTGGTCATAGGGGGTAAATAGCCTGATAATGCTTTCAGTGGAGCACCGAACATTCCTGGAATCATGTAAACCACAAATGTAAATGTACAAATGGATAATAATAAACGCGTTACAGATAATTTCTCAATAGGACTATCATGTGCCAATTGAAGTTTCCCAAGGAGGTAAACCCCCATGAGGAAAAATATAACAATCCATATTGCCAAATAGACTTCCCTATCTAAGATTCCCCAATGATAGGTTTGATCAGCAATGCTTAAAAATTTAATTCCTAACGCTAATTCTAAGAATCCGAGAACAACTTTAACGGAATTTAACCATCCACCAGATCTGGGTAAACTCTGCATCCATTCTGGAAAAATGGCGAATAATGTAAATGGAATTGCAAATGCCAAAGAGAAGCCAAGCATCCCAATAATGGGTTTTAATAATTCACCTTGTGCAGATTCAATCAGTACGCTCCCCACAATAGGACCCGTACATGAAAATGAAACCAGAACCAATGTGAAAGCCATAAAGAAAATTCCGATTAACCCACCTTTATCTGCATTCTTATTCATCTTATTTACAAAGGATGATGGTAATACAATTTCAAAGGCACCCAAAAATGATAATGCGAAAATAAAAAATATGATAAAAAATATGATATTTGCAATTGCACTGGTGGCTAAATCATTTGCTACTTCGGCGCCAAAAAGCATGGAAACACCGATGCCAACAATTGTATAAATAGCGACTATGGAAAATCCAAATATGCTGGCATCTCTGATTGCCTCAGACTTACCTTTTTCATGACCTGTAAAAAATGCCACCGTCATCGGTATCATAGGAAAAACACATGGCGTTAATAATGCTGCAAGTCCTGCAAATAATGCCATGAAAAAGAATGCAAAGAGTGATTCATCAGACTCTTCAGCGGAGGATGTAGCACCAGTATTTTCACCTTTTTTGTTGTCGTTTAAACTGGGATATTCAGTAGTCACCTCACGTACAAATTCTGATTGGGGAGGTCCACTTTCGACAGTTAATGTTATAGTAAAATCATCCCAATGCGGAATGCACTTAGTAATATCACATACTTGAAAAATGAAAGTTCCTTCTACATCATACTTTCCAGGTTTTACATTTTTGGCAATAACAAGTTCTTGAGATAAAATAACGTTATTTATATGTTTTCCTACAACCATATTAAAGGATTTAACAAATTTCACAATGGGTTTAGGTTCATTCATAATCCCTAATGATGAAAAAAGTGTGGTGTCCAACCATTCAAAGTAAGATGGTGTTAGTGTTAAATCTGGATGTGAGGCATAAATATGATATCCATTTTCAATCTCAATATTTGCAGATAGAATTATAGTTTCACCTGCCCTTAAATCTGTTCTATCAATTGAAAAAACATATTCTACATTATTAACTGAATCAGCAGAAAATAATAATCCACTCAACAATAATAATGAGATAGCTCTATATAATTTAGTCATTTTCATTTTTGGTCTTTTAACTCGTCTTTATGAACTACTCGAACTTTATTAAGTATTGCCCCTGCAATAGGATTATTACTAAGGAGCTTATTCTTCATTTCAATTTTATATGATGAGGCATTTTCCCCATCAGGAACCTCTAAGAATATATCTTTCCTCGAACGAGGAACCCTTAATTTTATCCATTTTTTAGGGTCTGCTCCTTCTGGGATTAAATTTTCACTCATCATTTGAACTTGTTTAAATCCTGTCATGGCATTCACCAAATGATCCACAACATAAATATTATCAAGGACTTCTCCAAATGCTGTGTATTGGCCATCAAGATGAGTAGCATCTGCTGAACAAATAAAAAATTGACTCCCTGCAGAATTAGGATCTGAAGATCTAGCCATTGATAAAATACCTCGTTTGTGTTGAGTTTCGTTAAACTCAGCATCAACAGTCCACCCCGGTCCACCTGTTCCATCATTAGAACGATCACTATCTCTAGATAGAATATCTCCACCTTGAATCATAAAATTTGGAAGAACCCGATGAAAACGAGAACCGTCATAAAATCCACTATTTGCTAATTTTTTAAAATTGTTACAATGATTAGGTGCTAATTGTGGAAACAGCTTTAATATTAATGTACCGCGAGTTGTTTCCATGATGACTATCTCATCTTCGGTAACGGGCTCAACAATAAACTCCGCCGCTTTCTTCATTATCTCTTCTATCTGAAATGGATGAGTTTTTTTATCTTTTTGGAATTCTTCTAAATCTGGCTCCATTAAACCTTTTAACTCAATTTTTTTGGAAAAGCCACTGAAATCAGGCAATTTTCCTTTCTTCTTTTCAGCTGAAAAAAGCATGGATGTGCACATTATGCCAATAAAAAAATTATTCATTTATTTCCCTGTCCGCCCTCTTTGTGTGAATGGAATATTATCCCTACATAGTGGACAGTCTTCCTCGTCCCAACTTTCACTGGGTAAATTAAGTAATGGTGTTGAGGGTACCCCAAAATCAATTGGAGTGGCACTTCGTTCAACTAAATTAACGACACCAACAATTTCTGCTTTACATTTTTTTGCAAGTTCAACCAATTCAAATACAGAACCACCCGTTGTGATAATATCTTCAACAATTAATACTCGAATACTTTCTGGCAAATCAAACCCTCGTCGTAATTCCATTTTACTATTAACTCGTTCACTGAAAATATGTTTCACCCCAAGATGGCGACCAACTCCACCTGCAATTAAAATTCCACCAATTGCAGCGCCTAATATGATTTGAACATTTTTATCTTGGTATGGTGCAGCCATTTCTTTACACACTTTATCTAAAGTATCCGGTTTTTCTAATACTCTAAATTTTTCGATATAACGATTACTATGCCTTCCTGATGTGAGTAGAAAATGGCCATTTAAAATAGCGCCCGATTCTTCTAATAAATTTTGTAATTCAGTGCCTGTCATAAAATTTCTCTAATTTGATTTGTATAATTTTGTGCAGATTCAACTATGGCATCTAAACTACCATTTCCTGCATATAAAATGCCACGAGATACATTTACAATGCCAACACCATTTTTATTCCCAATAGAAATGGATGCTACTAAGTCGCCACCTTGCGCACCAATTCCTGGAATAAGCCATGATAATCCTGAAGAAATGTCTCTTAATGAATCCATTTGAGATGGATTAGTTGCACCCACTACAAGTCCAATATTATTTTTGGTATTTAATTCTACCGATAATTTTGCTACGTATTCATACAGTGTATCATTGCCCTTTTTACTAAATTGTAAATCAGATGCACTGGCGTTAGAAGTTAGGCAAAGAACAAATGCCCCTTTCTCATCATTTTGAATAAATGGATTAATTGAATCTCTTCCCATATATGGAGCAACGGTAATAGCATCAAATCCAATTGTATCAAAAATAGCGGTAGCATATTGATTAGTAGTATTTCCAATATCACCACGTTTCCCATCGGCAATGGTAATGGCGCGACCATTTATATGCTCAACCAGCCTTTCCATAAGTGCATAACCTTTTGAGCCAAATCTCTCAAAAAATGCTAAATTAGGTTTGTATACAGGGCAAAACGCAATTGTAGCATCAATAATATCTTTCGCAAAGGATTCCATATTCTCTAAGTCATTACCAATTTCTATTGGTAATTTTTCAGGATCAAGGTCTAACCCCAAACATAGGCGATTTTTACGTAATTCACAGATTGATTTAAGTTTGTTATTAAATGATGAACTCATAGCCCAAAATTTAATTATTTTTACATATCATCCCCTTGTAATAAAATGTATCATTAGTCATTGGATATTATACTATTAACTCTCCTAAATTACAGCATAATTATGGAACAACTTTCTCTCAATATAGGCGAAAAATCTGAAGTAAAAGTCATAGCCTCTTCTGCATATCAATTTAGAGTTGAATTGGTTAAAAAAGTGGGCAAAGATGATATTACTGGATTAATTGAAGTCTCAAAGTATTTAGCCAATAAATTTGGTAAGCAGGCTTTACTTTCTAAAACTAATATTCACAAATACTTCAATAAAGATACATTACCGTTTGTTGCCCGATTTAAAGGTGAAATAATTGGCTATATAATTGGCGTTCCCCTAGAACACTTCAAACAAAATTCTTGGTCACATTTTGATGTGAATTTAGGGAAGTATAATACTCTCTACACCTATGCATTTGTAATGAAAGAAAAATATAGGCGTAAGGGTGGTTATTCCAAAACCTTGAAGCGAATTTACATTAATTGGGCAAAAAAACAAGGTTCTAAATTTATCACAGGACATGTACAACAAGGGATTTCTCAAGGATTTACCGCACAAGCTGAGGTGGTGAAAATTTTTCCAATGTGGTATGGCGTTAAAACTCCATTTGAATATTACCGAAGACCTTTAAAATAATTCCTTACATTCTGTTACGAGAATATTCTTTATTCAAAGTATGAAAAAGCCTCAATTTTAACTATGTTCACAAAGAAACTCATATTTTTCCTTTTTATCGTTCAAGTGGTGTACTCAATTCCACTTCAAGATGTATTCGATAATGCTGAACCATTTCAGGATTATGATAAATATCTCGTACTCGATAATGATGAAATCTATACGGGAAGTTTAGGCATTTATGAAGGCCGAGTTCTCATTGAAGGGAATGGTGCCGTTCTTGATCTGATTAATGGTGGAGGAATTTGGGTATATGCTACTGAAGATTACCCTGCCCATTTGGATGTAGAATATTTAAATGTAATGAATGGTGCCTATTATGGTATTAGTTACTCGGGAATTTCTACGGGTAAAATTGAAAATTGTAATTTTATTGATAATGATTTTGGTCTAAAGTTTTTTGATACTTCAAGTGTAGTAGTTAAAAATTCTAACTTTATGGGTTGTGGAACCTATGGACTGGGCTTGTATAGCATGGAACCAGATATTGACGTAAGTTATTGTAATTTTTGGGATAATGCTGATGGTGACCTTCAAGAAAATTGCCCTGGTTGAGGTAATATTTGGACTCCGTGGGAGCCCGAAAATGCACCTGGTATAATTTATGGGAATCCATCATTTGTAGATCCTGAAAATTTTGATTTCAACTTACTTCCTAATTCGCTTTGTATTGATTCAGGTGACCCTGAACAATTTGATGATGATGAAACTCGTAGAGATATTGGAGCAAGTTATTCTACAGCTGTGGATACTATTCTGGGTGATTGCAACCAAGATTCGCAACAGAATATCTTAGATATTCTTTATATAATTAATAATTGCATTTTATCTACTGGGGCTAATTTAGACTGCGACTGTAGTGATGTAAATATGGATGGGGCTAACAATATTTTAGATATAGTTATGCTTGTTCAGATAATACTAGAAGACTAATCTTCTTCAATAAGCTCACCGTTTTTCATTACTGATAAAAGTCGATCACTTCCTAACCAATATGGAATTTCATCAATAGATTCAATATCCCAAAATAACATATCGGCTTTATAACCAGTTTGGATGGCTCCAATTTCATTTTCTCTATTAATTGATTTTGCCCCATTAAATGTGGCACCCACAAAAGCCTCTTCCATCGATAAACCACAATACAATGTGGCTAAGGAAATTACCATCGGCATTGATTGTAACGTACACGAACCGGGATTAAAATCAGTGGCTATTGCCACATCACAGCCAACATCAATCATTTTTCGTCCATCTGCATAAGTATTCTTACCCAGAAAAAAAGTTGTACCTGGCAAAAGAGTAGCAATGACTCCACTTTTTGCCAATGCATTGATTCCAGAATCACTTACTGCCATAAGATGATCTGCAGAAACTGCATCTACTTTAGCAGCCAATGAGGCCGCTCCAGAATCTTTAAACTCATCTGCATGTAGTCGGGGTTTTAATCCAAATTTCTTTGCAGTTTCCAGTATGCGAAGTGATTGATCCGTTGTAAAATAACCATTTTCACAAAATACATCGCAATATTCTGCTAACTTTTCCGATGTCACTGCTGGAATCATTTCATCGCAGATTATATCAATATATAAATCAGGATCTCTCTTAAACTCTACCGGAAAATCATGAGCCCCCATAAAGGTTGGTACTATATCTAATTCTGAGTTTTCATTGAGCCTTTTAATTACACGTAGAGATTTAAGCTCATCTTCAAGGGTTAGACCATAACCTGATTTTGCCTCAATGGTAGTGGTTCCATGGTCAAGAAAATAGTCTATATGGTTTTTACAAAAACCATATAATTCATCTTCGGTGGCATTTCGAACTCCATTAATAGATGAAATAATTCCCCCACCCGCTTTAGCGATATCTTCATAAGATTTTCCTGCAACTCTCATTCCAAACTCACTCCCTCTATTTCCAAAAAATATTGGATGGGTATGAGAATCTACAAATCCAGGGGTGATTAAAGCACATTCAGCATCAAATTCAACTTCAGCGCTACCTACCTTCTCACCTATTTCAGCAATTAGTCCATCTTCAATGAGAATTTCTTGATTTTCAAGTGAAACCAATTTCTTCTCACTTGGTGACCAGGTTACAATTTTACCAATATTTGTTATTCGGGATAACATTAGAGCATGGGTACCTTTAGGTTTCTTTCTTTCGCAATTTTTTTGGCTTTCTTATAGCCTGCATCTACATGCCTTGCCACACCAGAGCCCGGATCATTCGTAAGTACACGATTCAATCGTATCTTCATTTCGGGAGTACCATCTGCAACTATCACTACACCCGAATGGATAGAATACCCCATTCCTACTCCTCCCCCATGATGAATGGATGTCCAACTAGAACCACCAGCCGTACTGAGTAGGGCATTTAATATGGGCCAATCTGCAACCGCATCAGACCCATCTTTCATCGCTTCCGTTTCACGATTTGGTGATGCCACTGAACCCGCATCAAGGTGATCTCTACCAATTACAATTGGGGCTGATAACTCGCCAGATGCCACCATATCATTAATAGCTTCAGCAAAAAGATTTCGTTCCCGATAACCTAACCAACAAATTCTTGCAGGTAGACCCTGAAACTGTACTTTTTCCTGAGCCATGATAATCCATCGTTTAAGCGCTTCATCTTCAGGGAATAGCTCTAATACCTTTGCATCTGTTTTATAAATATCTTCTGAATTTCCTGACAATGCCACCCATCTAAATGGACCTTTCCCTTCACAAAAAAGGGTGCGAATATATGCAGGAACGAATCCGGGGAAATCAAAAGCTTTCTCAATACCACCATTATCTTTTGCCTGTCCTCTTAGATTATTCCCATAATCAAATGTAACTGAACCCATTTTCTGGAGATCTAACATGGCTTGACAATGGACAGCCATTGAATGGTATGTCTTACGAATATATTCTTCAGGATTAGCATCCCGTAGAGCTAAGGCCTCTTCATAAGAGAGTCCATGAGGTATATATCCAGTAAGTTCATCATGAGCGGATGTTTGATCGGTTACTATTTCAGGTATAATGCCACGTTTCACAAATTCAGGAAAAATGTCGGCACAATTTCCTAATAATCCAATGGATAGTGGGTTCCCATTTTCTTTTGCATCCATTGCTAATTTTAAGGCCTCATCTAATGAATCACAACGCATATCTACATAACCTGTATCAAGGCGTCTTTGAATTCTATGAGGATCAACTTCAACCGTAATATTTACACCTTCATTCATGGTTACCGCCAAAGGTTGAGCTCCGCCCATTCCGCCAAGCCCACCTGTAAGTGTAAGTGTACCTTTAAGTGACCCTTTAAAATTTTGTCGAGCGACTTCTGCAAGGGTTTCGTAGGTACCCTGAAGGATTCCCTGCGTGCCAATGTAAATCCAACTTCCAGCTGTCATTTGGCCATACATCATCAGGCCCTTTTTATCCAATTCACGAAAATGGTCCCAATTTGCCCAATTAGGCACAAGCATTGAATTGGATATTAAAACTCGTGGAGAACTCTCATGAGTCTTAAATATGGCCACAGGTTTTCCCGATTGAATAAGCAATGTTTCATCATTCTCTAATTCTAATAGGGATTTCAATATTGCATCATAGCATTCCCAATTTCTTGCTGCTTTTCCTAAGCCACCATATACAATTAAATTATCTGGATCTTCGGCATTATTGGGGTCAAGATTGTTTTGAATCATACGGTAGGCTGCTTCTTGATGCCAACCTTTACAATTTAATTTTGTACCCACTGGTGATTTAACTGGTCGTGATGATGACATTTTAACTTTCTTAAAATCTAATCTAATGGATTACCAAAAGAATCTATAACAGGCTGAAACCAATCTAAATTATGCTTATGTGAATCATATGAGAAAATACTGACAGCATGGAATCCATTTAATCGACTCATCAATACTTTATCAGCTGCTGATTGAGCATCTTGGTTATATGTTGAAATTCCCATATATACTTTGTTTAATTCATTTCGGGACAAATTATTTTTCATAATTTGAACAGACATATTAAAATCTTTTATTTCAGGAAAATAATTCATGGGCACCACAAAATCAATAATATCATTTTCTAACCAATACTGCCAATTCTGGAACCATCGCTCACGCGCAATTACAAGATTGGGTTTTACTGCAGCACTAAGTTGAATTTCTTTTCCTGAATTTTTAATATCTTCATGAATAAATGAAACTAACTCTGTAACTTTTCCCTCTCTAAATGACTGCCATGCAGTATTCATAGAATCGACAAATGTCTGAGTCCAACCGTATCGAGTTGAGATTATTCCCCTCACAATATCACGGGGATCAATATTATAAATCTTTTCAAATTCATTACGACCACTTGGATTATAACCATAAAATTCATCTTGAAAACGTATATAATCTAAATGGATTCCATCAATATCATAATTATCAATTATTTCTTTATAAACTTCTCGAAGGTATAAGTTTACTTCAGGATGTAATGGAGATAAATAAATTCCCTCCCATTGTGGCGACTTTGGAGATTTCAGGTCAATACGCCAATCCATTTTACCATGGAGATCAGATTCTGTCCAATCCGTTTGGGTATAATAAAGATGGTTCTTATTATCCGGTTTGTACTTACTTGACCATAAAATATAGCAATTCACCCATGCATGTACCTCTAAGCCGATGGCATGTCCTAATTCAATAGCATACTCTAATGGATCAAATTCATTGTTAATCAAATGATTTTTTGATACCATTTTAGATTCATAAAAGGCATCTCCACGACCTCTAACTTGTAAAAAGACAATATCGTACCCTGCCTCATAGGCGTGAACCAAAGCAGAATCAACTTCTTCTTTATTTTTCATGCTATCTCTAACAATCCAAAGACATTTAGTATCAATAGTAGATAATTGAGAAAATGCAAAATCGGAAATAAAAACAAACAGGGCAATGAAACTCAAAGCCCTGTTTATAATAATAGATATGTTCATATCTTTAATTTTCACTTCAGTATGTTTTACTCCGTAACCGCTTCAGTGGTTTCTTCAACTGTTTCTTCCACTTCATTCGCTTCTGGTGTATCTGGTGTAATATCAACAAATTCTAATATTGATACTGGAGCATTATCATTTTTACGATTATTTAGCTTAATAATACGCGTATAGCCACCCTGTCTAGATTCATAAACAGGTGCAATATCGTGAATTAGGATATTGGCAATTTTCTTACCTAATGTGCCATTAATCTTTTGCATAATTAGACGACGCCCATGGACATCACCTCTTTTTGCATAAGTAACAAGTCTTTCAACAAAGCCTCTAACCTCTTTAGCTTTTGCGTCAGTTGTACGAATGCGTTTATGCATTACTAAGGATGCGGAAAGGTTACTCATCAATGCTTTTCGATGACTTGCCGTTCTATTTAATTTTCTACCTTTTTTACCGTGTCTCATTCTGATAAATTCCTATAATCAAGCATCCAAGTACTGAGAAATATCCATACCGAAACTTAAGTTTAGTTCACCTAATTTTTCTTGTAATTCAGTAAGTGATTTACGTCCAAAGTTTTTAAACTTAAGCATTACACTTTCTTCCTTAGATACAAGAGATTCGATTGTTTTAATACCAGCAGCTTGAAGACAATTATGACTTCTAACTGAAAGTTCCATTTCATCAATACTCTTTGCTAATATTGATTTAAGCTCTAATGCTTCACTAATTTCTTCATCATTAACCGCTTTTAGTGCACTTGAGTCATTAAACATAAAATAAGCTAAATGTTGACGCGCAATACCTGCAGCATGATTGATTGCATCCTTAGAAGATGTTGAACCATCGGTTTCAACTTCTAACACTAATCTTTCATCACCTTCAGTTGAAGTCGCAATAGGTTCCACATCCCATGATACTTTAGTTACAGGATTAAAAATTGCATCAATAGGGATAGTGTCTAGAGTGTCATCTTTTCTCTTATTTTTCACTGCTGGAGAATAACCTTTGCCACGAGAAATTCGAATATCAAAGCTAAGTGTTTTCTCTTCAGTCAATGTTGCAATATGAATGTCAGAATTCAAGACTTCAAAATCAGTTGCAACTTTAGCAATATCTTTCCCTGTAAATTTACAAGGGCCTTGCAACTCTACCGTTACTAACTCTGGACCTTCTTCAACTGCTGTAAATCTAACTTCTTTTAAGTTTAAGATAATATCAGCAATATCTTCCATTACACCGTCAATAGTGGTGAATTCGTGACTAACACCTTCGATCCGAATAGATGTAATCGCTGCACCTGGAATACTGGTTAATAAAGTACGTCTCAGCGCATTCCCAATAGTTACAGCATAACCTCTGTTAAAAGGTTCAGCAAGTACTTTTGCAGAATTATCTGAGTGTTCTTGAATACTAATGTCAATTTCTTCGAAATGTTTATTCTTTGCCATCTAGATTAATGATCCTTTAATTAATTTTACTTAGAGTAGAGTTCTACTACTAATTGTTCATTAAGCGGTTCAGGGATTTCATCTCTAGCTGGAACGCTTTCGAATGACCCTGAAAGTTTAGCTTTATCCAATGTTAACCAAGGCATTGGGTTATCACCTTGAACTCGTCTAACTGCATCTTGGAACAAGTCCATTTTTTTACTTTTATCTCTAACCTGAACAACATCTCCAGGCTTCATTAAAAATGAAGGGATATTTACAACATGGTTATTCACCATAAAATGTTTATGCGTAACCAATTGTCGTGCAGCTCTACGTGTAGGTGCTAGACCCATTCGATAAATAGAATTGTCTAATCTAGATTCAAGTAATTGAAGTAACTTGTGTCCAGTAGGTCCAGTATGAGATTGAGCCTTTTTAAAGTAATTTCGGAATTGCTTTTCTAAAACACCATACAAATATTTAATACGTTGTTTCTCACGAAGCTGAATTCCGTAATTAGACAATTTAGTTCTTCTTGATTGTCCATGTTGCCCTGGGGCATAATTTTTTCTAAGGTTAGAAAACTTAGGAGATTCAAAAACTGGAAACTCCAATCTTCTTACCATTCTTGCTCTAGGTCCAGTATATCTTGCCATCTATTACCCTTACACTCTTCTTTTCTTCGGAGGACGACACCCATTATGTGGGATTGGAGTCACATCCATAATAGTAGTTACATTTAACCCTGCAGCACGTAATGCTCTTACAGCAGCCTCACGCCCACCACCTGGGCCTTTAACTCTAACCTCAATTGAGACTAAACCCATGGCCATTGCATCTTCAGCTGCCTTAGTGGCTGCTTGAGTGGCTGCAAAAGGAGTGCTTTTTCTTGAGCCCTTAAAGCCCATTCCACCTGCACTTGCCCATGCAATCGCATTTCCAAATTTATCTGTTAGAGTGATGAGGGTATTATTAAAACTTGCTTTTACAAAAGCAATACCTTCAGGATCTACTTTTTTCTTATTTTTCTTTACAGCTTTAGCCAACTAACGCTCCTTATTTCCTGCTATTTTTTCTTACCGGCAATAGTCTTCTTCTTGCCTTTACGAGTTCTTGAATTATTTTTCGTGTTCTGGCCTCTAACGGGAAGTCCACGTCTATGTCTAAGACCGCGATATGCGCCAATATCCATTAATCGTTTAATGTTACGAGATACACGTCCTCTCAATTCACCTTCAACTAAATGACCATCTGCCAACTCATTACGAATTGCCAATACATGTTCTTCAGTTATTTCATGAACGCGAAGATTGAAATCAATATTGCATGCTTCTAAAATATTACGAGATTGAGTTAATCCAATCCCATAAATATATGGAAGTGCATATTCTATTTTTTTGTTTCTGGGTAAATCAACACCAGCAATACGAGCCAAAACGCTTCTCCTTAACCTTGACGTTGTTTATGTTTTGGGTTTTCACAAATCACACGAATAACACCATGTCTTTTAATC
>JABHHG010000222.1 GCA_018671635.1 Fidelibacterota bacterium
ACTCTATATCCTTAATAATTTGATCAATTCTTTCTTGATAATCGGATTCTGCATTTACTACACCTTCTGCATTTCCTGTTTCTAAACACTCTAGTTTTTTCAAAAGGAAATCAATTTTTGCATCCCTCTTGAGAACCTCAAACCTAGTTTTCACTGTTTCAATCCGATCATATATGGTTTCCAGTTTAGTACCTTTATCCACCACGTGTGCCGGTGTTGCAACCTTTCCGATATCATGCATCCAGGCCGCAATCTTGAGTTCATATCGTTCTTCGTTCGTCATTTTAAAGTCTTTAAATGGACCTTCATCTATCTTCTCAACTGCTTCGGCAAGCATGAGTGCGATTTCTGGTACCCGTTCACAGTGACCACCTGTATAGGGTGATTTGGCATCAATAGCTGTTGCCATTAATTGAATAAATGATTCAAACAGATTTTTAAGTTCAGCCACCAGACGCTTATTGGTGAGAGCCACTGCTCCCTGTGATGCAAGAGATTCGACCTGCTGCTGCATATCACCTGAAAAAGAAATAGTATTACCACTTTTGCTGTCTTTAGCATTAATCAGTTGTATTACGCCAACAATATCATTTTCATGATTTTTTAGAGGTACTGACAATACTGATTTAGTTCTGTACCCTGTACTCTTATCAAAGTTTTTTGCACCTGAAAAATCAAATCCTTTTTCCTTATATGCATCTTTAATATTCACTGTCTTTCCAGTATTAGCTGAATATGTTACAATACTGGAATGATTTGGGTTTCTATCTTCATCGAATAACTGCATTGGAGGGAAGGGTATATCAGTGCCGGATGTACCCCCCATAATAATATTCATAGAATCATTTCGTAATATCTCAAAATTCATGGTCTTACCATCATCACTAATCATATATAAAGTTCGACCATCTGCATTCGTAATATTCCGAGCTTCCTCCATGATAAGTTCAAAAATTACATTAATATCCTCTTCAGTCGATAAAGAAAGCCCTATCTCTTGTAGTCGTTTAATTCGATCTTCTAATGTTGCACATTTTTTCTTCAGGGTCATAGTAAGTCTCCAAGTAAATTATTCATATATTAATATTCCGTCTGAATAGTGTTATCAAATGCAGTTCGAACTGAACCCTATCACAACCTATAATCACATTTAAATATTGCCAAATTTATACAAGAGAGTAAGATAAAATGTCCGCTGATCATATTTTCGGTAACTGTTTATATGGAAATCACCGTCATCCGTAGTTTCAGTTATATCCTGTTCATATATGTCACTGTCCAGAATATCAATGACTTTACAGGTCAGCTTCAAACGGTCATCAAAAAGAGATACCTGATAGGCCATATCCAGGGTATATTGGCCATCCGGCCAGACCGTTCCAGTTATAATTTCTTTTGGCAGTTTATAAGTGCCACTGAGTTCCAGATCTCCTCCGCTTGGAATCTTGAACATACTGATGCCGCGTATTATACCTCCGGATGTACTGCCATTTTGATCATCTTCTGTTCCGCCGCTGATTTTAGATTCATAGTAATTTCCGGTAAATGTCAGATCCCAGAAATTAAGTGGGGATACTTTCAGCATAATATCAACACCATTCAAACTTCCTCTCCCTGAGTTATTATATGTGACCGTATCAATATCATCATCCCATAGTATCACATCTTTGATATTGTGATGATACAGGCCCAGATCTGTTTTATATTTATCTTGGGTTAAGGCATAACTGAGTTCAAATGCATCTACAAATTCCGATTTCAGGTCTGGATTACCCACACTATCAACTTCACTTATATATTGATTTTGTGGAAACGGATCCAGCATCTTCAACTCGGGCCTATTTACCCGGGTACTGTAACCAAACTTCAGATTGGAATAGGGGCTGAATATATATGCTAGATGCGCTGAAGGATAAACATGGTCATAATTGTTGGGTGTTTCAATTAATGTTCCGGTGGTGTCAAGGAATACGCTTGCTAAAACCTGTTCGAAGCGAAGCCCTGCCTTTGACTGCAGTTTTTCCGTTAAAGCAAATGTCACTGTGCCATACAGGGCATGAATATTCTCATTATATTGAAATACATGAGTACTATTGTCTGTATCATAATTTTTATTATGAGTATTAAAACGGCCCTTATATCCTGCTTCATACTGCAAATTATCACTAAGGTTGTGATAATAATCCGCTCTTAAAATCATTTTACTCAGGTCAAGGTTGTATCCCGATGAGTCATGTGAAGCTGTGCCATCCGCATTCCGATTTTCATCTTTCACCTGTCCATCATAACTGAGTTCTAAAGCCAGCTTAGAATCATTTAAGAAGTTTGTGTACAGACCCAACTCATAGACCTGAGCAAACCCATCTCCTTGTGAATCAACATAAATGGTATCAATATGACTGCTATAAGTAGAATCAAGAGTATTTCGGTAGTATCGGGTGAATTTGGCTTCACTGGCAAAGAGCATTCTGTCCGATATATCGTATTTTGAACCCAGGTTTATAAAATAGAGCTTGTTGTCTTTGACATTTCGGTAATCTTCGCGATCCTCAGCATTGGTAACGCGGTATCCATTGCCCCTTTGTTCCAGCATTTCAGTACTAAACTTGGAAAAAAGATGGAGCTTGTTATTACGGTAGCTGAGTGTTGAACCCAGGTTGAGCTTATTGGTACTTCCAATATTAATAGATAAGTCACCATTATAGCCGGATACTTTGTCCTCTTTCAGGATAATATTCACAATGCCGGTCATCCCATCTGGGTCATATTCAGCGGAAGGGCTGGTGATGATCTCCACCCGGTCAATCATAGCTGCCGGGATGGGGATGGCAACAGCGCAGGATTTTCGTTCATCGCCCAAAATCCCGGCCCGTTTTCCATTTACCAGTACAGCTACATTCTCAGATCCCCTGAAGGATATTTCACCATTTGGACCTAAATCCAGAGAAGGTACTTTTTTCATCACATCACAGCAGGTTCCACCGGAAGTTGTTTTCATCTGATCAATTACATATACTTTTTTATCCACAGTGACTTCGTAGAGGGGCCTATCGGCATTAACTTCAATAAGATCACCTTCTAATACACCCTGTTTTATAAAAATGTCACCAAAATCTATAAATTGATTTTCATCACTATCTATACTAAACGGCTTGGTCCAATATGAATCAAAACCAATAAATTTTACTTCAATTCGAAATTCATCACCCGCAGGAACATTTAATAACTCAAAATAACCATCATTGTCTGTCATTTGTCCCATTTCAATACCTCTATCAGCACTACGAATCAACGTCACAGTTGCAAATTGTACAGGGTTTACTGTACCTTCTTGCTTCACTGTTCCAGAAATTTTTCCCGCAAAAATACTATTCGATAAAATTATAGCCAAAAGAATGACTACACTTTTTGAGCTACAAAATTGTAGTTTCATAATAAACCCCTTTAATTAATAAAAAATAAAAAACGAAAGGAATTGTCTAAATCAGAAGTGGTATGGCCTGTTGAAAGTTATATAAGGAAGGTACGTTGAGTGAGAATAAAACTAAAATATTCGTATACACGGGA
>JABHHG010000223.1 GCA_018671635.1 Fidelibacterota bacterium
ATCGTCATCACCATAACATACATCAAATGCTAAATTTTGATGGTCCGTTGACATTTGGTCACCCTCTGAATACTCTGCAAATAGAGATGTACTCAGTAGTAGTATAAATACAAATTTTATCATAATTCCTTCAATAATTCTTTAATATTCAAACTAAATTTATCCTCATTTCATGTGTTCCTAAAACCTATTAATTATTTCAATTTGTAAACAAAAAGGGACTTGATTCAGGCCCTTTTTATAAAAAATAATATTGATTAGAATTATTATTTCATTAATAATGCTTTCATCATGGATGAATGTGATACACTATTCAGTTGAATGTAATAAACACCTGAGGCAAAATTACTAGCATCCCAAGTAAATGTGTGTTCACCTGCATTTAAAATATCTGAAAACACTATATCTACTTCATTACCCCGAATATCAAAAACGGATAGTTTTACCTTCTCATTAACAGGTAATGCGAATGAAATTGAAGTTGTTGGATTAAATGGATTTGGATATACGGATGTTAATTCAAATTCATTAGGTATAGTTTCAGAAATACTACCCATATTCACCACAGTCAAGGCTTCACCCGCAGGGGATGATACCATCACATTTATATCACTTCTCTTGATCAAACCACCGCCAATAATATTAATAGCAGCAGTATTATTATTAAATGATCTATTATCAGATGAATAAGCTATCACATGCGTTTGTCCATTTTTTACACGACTCATTAAATTAATATAGTCATTGCCTTCCAAGGTTATATTTGAATATTCACCATTTATACGCAATTGGAATCCACTAAAATTTACTTCAGAATCAAGATGAAGATGTAAATCATCTCCGCCCCGGGATGTGCCTACTTCTACACTTCCAGATTCATGTATAGCTCTATTATCAAGAATGAGATTAATAATTTGTATCACATCTAAGATATTTACTGCTCCATTGCTATCCATATCAGCATCAGCTTCTTCACATTCAGTAAATTCACCTGAACCCACACCGCCAGCTAAAATAATATTAACCGTGGTCACAATATCAAGAATATCATGATTCATATCATCGTTTACATCTCCCAAGAGATTATGGCAATCATCGCATTCATCACCGATACCATCACCATCACTATCATTAGTATCTTGACATGGTTCACATAGAGAGCCGCAATCATCAACTAAATACTGGAGGAAATCATCAGTATCACCGCCGCTAAATCCAGGCATGGTTGCATTAGTTCCATCGCATGAATTAGAGTTACTATTTGAATCATAGGTCCATGTCTTGGCTCGTACTTGCATGTTATGATCAATTAGAACATAGGTGGGAAATGCATTCCAAGAATCATGAAATAAATTAAATAAATCACCATCATGTTCTACAATTACGGGCGCACCTGAAACACCTTGATTTCCCCATTGTTCACAAGAGTATGGTTGATTAAGATCCTGTAATCCCATAATAAAAACTACTGCTGGATTTTGTTCTGCCCAATATGCTTCGTGTGCATCCATAGAACTTATGGATGAATAACAGGTACCTCACCAAGTTGCACTCATATCCATAAATATGACATGATAATCTCCACCATTTTGGGAGCCATCATAATCAGCTAAGCTCCATGAATCTCCAGCCTCATAATCTCCAGACCCATAGCAAACTTCATACTGAGTATTTAAATCAGAATTGCTGATTTGATCACCCGCACAATATGTTTGACCAATCAGAAATGATGTACATATTGTAATTATAATTATTAAGAATCTCTTCATTTTATCTCCTTTTTACTAAAAAATAGTTCTTAAAGTTACTTTAATTCCATCATCAAAACCAGGCTGTTCTGCGCATACTCCATTGGCACATACAAGCCCACCTTTCTGTGAACCATAGAATAATGATAATTGAGAAGTTGAATTTATTTTATATGAAATATCATAACCAACCCATTCATTAAATTTCTCATCTTCTATATTTGAGCAAAGACTTCCATTCCAATTCCATCCATCATCTAAACACAATTCTTCTGGATAATTTGGTGGAGACCAGACTGATTTATTCGTAATTTCATCGTCATAAAAAAATGATACTGATAAATAATTTAGATAATTGAATGTAAATGAAAAATAATTATTAATAAAATCTACATTTTCTGAAATAATCATATCTTTATCTATTTTTTCTTGAACTCTTTTTTGGCGCTCAATATAAGAGGTTATAGAATTACCTCCGCCTAAATCATATGTAAGCATTGAGGGAAAAGTAAATGCAGTTACACTTTCAGGGTTATTATATCCTTTAAACTCATCAAATTTATCTACACCTAATTTGAAATATAATTTATCATTCAATGTATAGCCCGATATTTCACTATACAATTGTCTAAAAGGATATTGATGATATATATCATCATCCTTCTCCATTCTTAATATTTGAGGAAAACTTACAGATTCATGACCATCTATTGCATGCTTATACGCAAAAGAAAGATTCCCCATCCATTGAAAAGCTCCTATAGAACGATTTAATTCAATTTGATGTCCCACTTCATCACCCCAATTTATGGTGTGACTATTTCGTGATGCTAGTGTAGAATTCCCTTCTCTAAAGCCAATAGGTTGCCCTGACAATGTGGGAATATGATACTTTTGATCATAGTTTTTGTACTCATAGGTGATACCCGTACCAGCAATATCAAAGTATAATGATAAATATAATTTTGATCCCGATTCAGTGTCTCCTAAAATTTTAGTATAGG
>JABHHG010000224.1 GCA_018671635.1 Fidelibacterota bacterium
GGCAACCCTTATTTAGAATGTCCAGGTCCACCTAAGCGATTTGCTCAGTTTATAGGTTTCATATTTACATCATCTGCATTTGTTTTTGCAATGAGAGGCCAAACGAGAACTGCATATTTACTTATAGGAATACTTGCTATATTTGCTTCTTTTGAATCAATTATGGGCTTTTGTGCAGGATGTTGGTTCTTTAAAAAAATGATCTTATGGGGATGGATTCCTCAAAGAGTATGTGAAAAATGTAATAACATCCCTATAAATATAAATAATAAGGAACAAATAGCAGATGGATGATGTAAGCAATATATAAAATTAATGAAAACCCATCTTCCCTCCTCCTAGATGGTTTGTGTGATAATTTATTATTCATTTAGATTTCTATTTGATTTCAATTATACCCCCACCAAGTAAAAGGTCATTATCATAAAAAACCACTGATTGGCCCGGTGTTGCTGCTAATTGTGGTTCTTTGAATTTAACTAGGTAACGATCATTTTTTTTATATACTGTGGCCAGGGTTCCTGTGCTATTATAGCGAATTTGAGCAGTCATTTCAGTTTTTTCCTCAGGAGGATTAATAAACCAGTTAGTCTCAGTAGCAAAACAGTAATCGGAGTATAAAGATTTTTTTTTTGCTACAATGATAGTATTGTTGTCTGCATCTATAGTTTTCACATATCGTGGCTCAGGATTAGAAAGCCCCAATCCTTTTCGTTGTCCAATAGTATAGTTTGTATAACCTGTATGATTCCCTACGATTTGACCATTTTCATCTTTGATTTCTCCAGGAGTTACTTTTCGCATCTTTTCTGGGACATAATCATTTAAAAAACGTTTATAGTTGTTGTCTCCTATAAAGCAAATATCCATACTCTCAGGGATATCAGCTGTTTCAAATTTATTGTCTCGTGCGATTTTCCGGACAGCCTTTTTAGTCAGCTCTGCCAAAGGGAAAATTGTTCGTTCAAGGGTAAGGGATGGAATTCCCCAAAGTACATATGATTGGTCTTTTGATAAGTCTTTACTTTTTACAATTAACTTTTTTCCATTTTTGATAATAGTTTTGGCATAATGGCCAGTAGCGATATAGTCTGCTCCTAATATATCGGCTTGTTCTACAAATGCATCCCACTTTACAAATGAGTTACAACGTACGCATGGATTCGGAGTACGACCGGCTAAATATTCATCTGCAAAATTATCTACAATAGCTTCTTTAAAAATGTCCGTGAAGTCTAAAGTATAATGGTGAATCCCTAATCGATCACAAATTAATTTGGCATTATTAATTGCACTAACAGAACAACAATTGCTCTCATCTACACTATTTCCACCCATATTTTGGTATTCCCAAAGTTTCATTGTAATGCCAATGGGCTCATACCCGAGTTCTATTATTTTAAGTAGTGCCACTGAGCTATCTACTCCACCTGACATGGCGACTAGTACTTTTTTCTTAGTCATTAATCTAGATTCTATTTTTCAATTTTGGCATTATTTCACATATTTTTTCGATGATGAAGGTTGATGGAGCTCCAGGTTTTCGCCATCATTATGGTGATAGTTACTATCTAGTTTTGGGAGTAGACCAATATAGATATCATCATGAAGTTGTCTATAAATTAATTTCTTACTCACTTTGCAGCGTTGCCAGTAAACCTAAATTGATTAATCTAAATTATTATTTAATATTGGAGCCATTAAATAATAAAAAACTAAAAGCCCAAACATAAATAAAATTCCTGACAATCCAAACAGACGTAAAGCTATAATCCCAATACTGGGTATAGATAATAAAATAGATTCTGGTATCACAAGATAAATAGTCCTGAATAAAATAGAAAAATTTATAATTCTTACTAGCCAAATTACTCTATCTGGATGTTTTAGTTTCTTCGTGCTAGTCATTCCTGGAATCATTCTTATCGACATTCCTATTATCAGCAATGAAGTGAATCCAGTAAGCCACATATGTCGAATCCCATCTATTCCAATATCTATTTTAATTTTTTGTATCAACATTACGTGCAGAAGGATATCTAAAAATAAACCTATACTTAACCAAATGAATGCTGATTGAATAAATAGCTCAAAGTGACCAAATTTACCATAATTTGAGAAGAAAATTTTAAATTCCTCTCTTTTGCTACAGGATATATTTTTTGATATTCTATTATTCAATTTGTAATCCCTAAAAAGAATATTGAGTTTGAATATAAACCATGCAATAATAAGATCTTTAATGATCGCCAGTAAATAAGTTTCATTTATTAGGATAATATCATCATTCAATAGATTTATAGCTTTTAAGATGAAATATATTGAAACAATAATTAAATAGATTATACTAAAGTTCCTTGCATTCCAATCAACTTTTTTTAATTTTAAAAATAATGGTAGTGCCCTTAATCCTATTGCTATGCAAATAGGGAAAATAGTAAAATGAATAAATAAGTCTACTAAAAATAAATTAATGCCATGTGGTAAAAATATCTGACCGTTATTAACCATTGTAGATAATAAGATCACATTCGCTAATCCGTAAATAATCCATCCGAAAATATTCATGATTAAAAAGTATCTAATATCTCTATTGGGGACTTTAATTATTGGACTGGTATGAAAAACAATAGATAATAAAAATAGTATATATATTATAATAGCTAAAAATACTAAAATTGAAGAGATAATAATAGACCCCCCCATTATTAAATACCAAAACCCTGTTAAATAAGGTAATAATGAATGAGAAATAAAACGTATTGTGAGACCAGAAACCATAAGTATATAAATAAGTTTAATATATGATTCTCTGAAATGATTAAAATGGGCTAATCGAGATAATATAACAAAAGAGATTCCCATTATAAATAAGCCAACCCATCCCACAAGCTGTAAATATCCATGAGTTTGGATGTATGCAAAGGCCCCCTTTCCTAATGGAAAATCAAACCCAATTGTAAAGGCGACATGTGTGCCCATGCTAACACCAGCCCAAAAAGCAAATAGAATTGCGGTGCGAATATATAAGGACGGAAATTTATAGTACAATAATTTCTCACATTTATAAACTATTTAATAAACAGCAAAAATCTACTCAAGTTTTTTTTATTCAGGTATTGTCTCTATGAAGTCTTTTAGTATGTTTCCATTCATTCAACATTGATTGATTTTAATAGACTATATTTTTATTTTGGATAATCTTATTAATTTGGGATGATTTAAGCCAGTGAGGAGGAAATAGCAATCAACCTTGAAATAAGGTTAATCATCTTTCTTGGTGGCAAAAAAAACCCCTAAACAACGCAATGAATATAGGATAAAAAGATATAAGTATCCTATATTATATAATGATTATGTTACGAAAATATATACAAAAATGGCTGTATGTCGATGTTCGTGTTCTTGCATTATTTAGAATAATATTTGGTTTTCTAGGAATTCTAGATGTTCTGCGAAGATATTATCTTATTGATGTATTTTATTCTACTTCTGGGATGAATTTTAGGAGGGAGGTTACTAGTAAATATTCTATAAAATATTTTACACTCCTAGATCATTTTCTGACAACGACCGAAGTTCAGTTGTTTTTTATTATCACTGCTCTCTGCTTCTTTTGTTTAATGGTTGGATATCGTACCAGATTGTTTCAGATTCTATCTGCGGTTGGACTTATCAGCATCCATAATGCTGCAGTTATTTTAGAAAATGGTGGTGATATGGCATTTAACAATTATCTAATATGGACCATGTTTCTGCCCCTTGGAACATCATGGAGTATAGATTCTTTGCGAAAAAGTATTCGTGAAATACCTGAATATGATTTGAACGACTTGAATAAGAAAGTAATACCAAAATCAACTCACTATTTTCATTTTGCTTATGTGGCTTGTCTAGTTCAGCTCTCAATGATATATTTTTATGCGGGTCTTAATAAGACAGGCGCCATGTGGAAAGATGGAACAGCTGTATTTTATGCGTATCAACTGGAAACCTTCCTAACGCCTATAGGAGAATGTGTTTCACAATACATGAATTTTGAACTATCATATTTCATGACCCATTCTGCACCTCATGTACAAATGTTTGCTCCCATAGCCATCTTCTTTCCCGTATTGCAGCCTTGGATGAGAAGAATGGTGTTTATAACATTTATTGGTTTTCACGGGCTCATTGAAATCTGTTTTGGTATAGGTCTTTTTGGGTGGATTATGTTTTCTGCTCTTCTGCTCCTTTTGAGTCAGGAAGATATTAATATTATGAAAACTATGTTATCTCGGTGTTTTAATAGGGAATACATTGTTTTCTATGACCGGGACTGTGGCTTTTGTCATTTTATAGCACGTATTATAAAAAGAATGGATGTTTTTTCCCGTTTAACATGGGCAGATCGATTAACGGAGAACAATAACCCAAAAAAACTTAATAATCTTCTTAAGAATACTATTGTGATATTAGATCCCAAAACAGATAAAGTATGGACTCGACACAGGGGTTTTGCCAGAATTATTTCAGTATTGCCTTTTGGTTTTCTCTTTTCTTGGATATTGTGTATACCTGGCTTGGAAAAACTTTTTGGATACATTTATGACTTAATATCAAATAACCGAATTCATTTGAGTAAAATCATGGGTTTGCCAGCTTGTGGCATTGTTGATGAGAATTTAACTTCGAAGTTTCCTAAAGAAGATCATGTCTTTTTTAGCATGGGTAAAAAAGGAATTGGAATTGCTTCAAATTTATTGGTATTGATGTTGCTAATTGGAGCAGTAGATTATTCTACAATGGTCAACAAGGGCTATCGAAAGTATTCTTCAAAAGAAGCAAAAAAAATAAAGAAAGTTAAGAAATCAACATATCATATTAACGCTCGGCAAAAGATGAAACGTATTCTACTTTATCCTAGGATGCATCAGAATTGGAATATGTTTGCACCAACTGTATTGAGGAATGAAAAATGGGTCATTGCAGAGATTACTTTCAAAGATGGTGAAAAGTTATCTTTATTTAAGGAAAATGAAAATGTTGAAGAAAATTTTGAGTATCAATACTTCACAAAAAAAAATCAATTTTGGAGAAAGTTTTTTAACCGAATTAACAAAAGCGGTTATAAAAAATATATTCTACAATTTAAAAAGTGGCTTACAAATACCGATTATTTTTCTGAGTATTCAGGTAGAGAAGTGGTAGAAGTTAAAGTTTGGCAATTATTAGAGAGTTCTCCGAATCTGAATATGGCACCTGAAGATCGTCCAAAAGTAAGGAAAATTGAATTACTTGGAACAAAGAAAGAAAACCGAAAAAGTAAAAAAATAAGAAAACTGAAAAAAAGTCAATTGAGAAAAAAATAAATATTTAATAGCGGATGTATTTACAGAAAATTAACCCAGTTTTATCTGAAATTTTTGTGAAAGAAAAAGTGTATCAAAAATATAAATATCTACGGTTCAATCAATAGGATGAAGTTGATGTAGTGGTTGCACTAGCTTAATATATAAAAAACTCTTTTAGTTGAACATAGTAGTCTGTAGTTTAAAATAAAATTACCCTGTTGACTCCCATTGATTTTTAAAAAAACTGGATTGATGGAAATCGCTATTTGTTAAAATCACCCGCCATCAACTACCCCCCCCCAATTTTCAGATTTACAGGTAATTTGTTAATTCTGCTTCATAAATGGGCCTGCGGATAATGCTAAATTCTCCTGGATCATAATCAAAAGGGAAACTAAAACGCCCTAATCCTCCATGACCTATCTCGACGCGTATATCCCTTTCATTTCTAAGCTCAGATAATTGGACGGTCTCAACTTTATCAGGTGAGATAATTTGAATTTCATCTCCAACCTCTATTTTGTTTTTACATTCAAATGAGAGGAGTCCTCTGGATTTATCATAGTTTACCATTGTTCCTATAGCTTTATGTGTTAATTCTTTAGATCGACCATCAGAAAAATTTTCCCCAAATTCCCGAGGATTACGAGTATAAAACCCTGTTGTATATGATCGATTAGAAAGGGCTAGTAAATCGTTCAGGTTTTGCGGATCAAATGCTTCTCCTGATACCATGTTATCAATGGCCTTTCTATAAGATCTCGTACACATAGCAGCATAATATTCAGATTTGGTCCTGCCTTCAATTTTAAAACTGCATACACCTGCTTTTTGAATGCCATCTAGTAATTCGATTGCGCAGAGGTCTTTTGCATTAAATAGATAAGTTCCGTTTTGATCTTCGGAAATAGGATATTTTTCATCTGGTCGGTGTTCTTCTTTAACATATAAACCATCATCAAATGATGTATATCCATTTTTATTCAACTTGGAATGTTCATTTGATTCTATAGTGGTTAGACTTTCAGGAGTCCTTCCTAATTCATATTTCCATCTGCAAGAGTTTGTACAGGTTCCTTGATTGGCATCTCGGTGGTTCATGTAGTTAGATATGAGACAACGTCCAGAATAAGCAATGCAAATAGCTCCATGAACAAAAGATTCTAATTCGATATTAGGTACTTTCTCATGGATTTCATTTATTTCTTTTAATTGTAGTTCTCTTGATAGAATAATCCGTTTAACTCCTAGATCTCTCCAGAATTTAACCGTAGTCCAATTTGTGGTATTAGCCTGAGTTGAAAGGTGGATGGGCATGTTGGGATATTCTTTCAGGGCAATATTAATTAGGCCGGGATCTGCCATAATCAGTCCGTCTGGTTCCCATTGCACCACCTTTTCAAGTTCTTTGAGGAAAGAAGTAATTTTAGTATTATGGGCATAAATATTTAATGTTAGATAAATTTTTCGTCCAAGATTATGCGAGTAGATGATTCCTTCCTGAAGTGTATCTTCACGAAATTCATTTTCCCGAGTGCGCAGTGAAAATTTTGGAATCCCCGCATAAGTTGCATCTGCGCCATATGCGAGTGCATAACGGAGTTTTTGCAAATTCCCCGCCGGAGATAATAATTCAGGCTTTCTCGTAACTACCATAGTAATAATTTAGTCATTAGATTAGCTATATCAACAAGAGAAATATTAAAAAGATATTTGTATCATATTATATTATTATCATAATTTTATATGCTATCATTTTGTAGATAATTGCAAATTTTGAAAGGATCCAGTGAAGAATGTACTGGAAACAAGAATCATTTAACCATTTAAAAAAAATAGTATTTGATGCTTTGGAAGAGAACTCAAGTTTCCATGACCATAGTATTATGGGACTCCCAGCCACCTATTTAGACCCTGAAATATTTCCTGCCGATGCTCCTTTTTTATGTGATTCGCCTTATATAAAATGCTTTATTGAAAATCCAAATCACATTGGACTACATACTTATCATACTTCTTTGCCCACATTTAAAGGAACCCAGAGTATAGAATTAGATTTGTTAAGAATTTGTGCTGAAGAGATTTATAAAGCTGAGTCAGGGGAGTACGATGGTTATGTGGCACCTGGAGGTACAGAATGTAATATCCAAGCAATATGGATATATAGAGAATATTTTAAAAATAAATTTACAGCTAAGACAAATGAGATTATCGTTTTATTTTCTGAGGATACCCATTACTCATTATATAAAGCTTGTAATTTGCTAGGATTAGACTTTCATGTTCTTCCCGTGAATAATACGAATAGATCTATTGATTATATTTCTACTGAAAAAATATTAGATAGATTAATTAGTCGAGGTAATAAATATATAATTTCCATTGCGAATATGGGAACGACAATGTTTGGCTCTATTGATGATGTAGATGCATTATCCGCTTTGTATTTACGGAAAAAAATAAATTTTAAATTGCATGTTGATGCAGCTTTTGGTGGTTTTATATATCCCTTTTCAAATCCAGACAGTACCCTGAATTTTAATAATTCCAACATTCATTCTATTTCAGTAGATGCTCATAAAATGCTTCAAGCCCCTTATGGGACAGGTATATTTATTATCCGGAAAAATTATATTGATAATGTAATTACTAAGGAAGCTAGCTATGTAGAGGGACATGACCATACCCTTTGTGGATCTCGTTCTGGAGCTAACCCTATCGCAACATGGATGATTTTAAATGTGCATGGATCAGAGGGAATAAAAGCACGCATTGCAACCTTTATTGAGAAAACGGATTATATTTGTAATGCATTAAATAAGTTGAATGTTAGATATTTTAGAAATGATAGTATGAATATTATCACAATTCGCTCAGAAGATATTTCAGAAGATATTTGTAATAGATATACTCTTGTACCAAATTCACATACAGAGTCGCCTGAATGGTGGAAAATTGTGGTGATGGATCATGTGAATTGGAATTTAATTGAGAAATTTATTTCTGATCTAGGTACATATAGGGAGAGATACTTTGAAGTCTCTGCAGCTTGAGTTAAATAAACTATCTCCCAATCCAAATGCAGCAGATAATAATCAAAAATTATCATTAGAAGAATTTGTGGATCGGTTTAAATATGGGTGTGATCTATTCAATAGAAATAAAACACATGAAGCCCACGTGGCCTGGGAGATGATTTGGAAAGAATGTGATACCTATTGCCGTCGATATATAAAGGGATTTATTCAATTGTCTGGTGCAAAGTGGAATTATAAGCTTCATAAGTATAGCGCTGCAAAATATTTAATGGAAAAGGCTGCATGTAATATTAAAAATTCAACATGCATTCTAGGGGAAATAGATAATTTAGCAATTGTATCAAAAATTAATGAAGACCTTATGAGATTTGCTATAACTGGTAATTTTCTATTTTTAGAGAAACTGAAGATTTAAAAATTTTTTATTAGATAAGATGAGTAAAAAAAGAATGCCTGATATGTTTTGATCATGAGGAAAATTAAGGGAAACTAATTTATTAATATTGATTCAAGAAAAGAGAACACTAAAATCAACTTAGGAGGCAAATAATGAACTTCTCTGAAGTTTATAGTCGTATTAAAATTAAATCAAAAAATCAATTAAAGCTAGGTGGAGGGATATGGTTTTTAGACCCACCTAAAGATGTTTCATTAGATGGTTATCGGATAGATGATGTAATTCATTACACTGATGGAATCATTTTATTCTATTTCGGTATTGTTGTTTTATTAATGACATATTTCGTAATTAAATATCGAGCTCGACCTGGGCATTCTGCAGAATATGACAAAGGTGATCGAAAGAAAAATGTAATCATTACAATATGCATGGGAATGATGGTCTTCCTTACTATAGATGTGGTTATTGAAGGGATGGCATTTAGAGATCTAAAACAGGCATTTTGGAAATTTCCTAAGGGTGAAAATGTAGTGAAAGTGGAAGTTATGCCACAGCAATTTGCTTGGAACTTTAGATATGCTGGTTTAGATGGTGAATTTGCTACAGCAGATGATTTAATTCCTACTCAAAATCAAATGCATATCCCTGTGAATACCCCTGTCGTTATACAAATTGCCCCTTATGATGTGATTCATTCATTTTTTATTCCAAACTTTAGAGTCAAGGTAGATGCTACTCCTGGAATGGTAAATACATTATGGTTTCAGGCAACAGAAACAGGTGAGTTTGAAATCGCATGTGCTGAGCTATGCGGTAATAGTCATTATCGCATGAAGGGGGTATTGACAGTAGATTCTCATGAAGATTATCAAAAATGGTTATCCTCTCAAGATGAAGAGGGTGAACCAGAAGAGGATGATTGGGGTGATGAGGATGAAGGAGTTCCCACATTTTGGGGTTGGTCTTGGAAGGAGGCAATTTAAATGCATAGACAGAATAAGCAAACTTTTTGGTCGAAATCTATTTTTTCATTAGATCATAAGGTTATTGCTAAACAATTTTTATTTTTGGGAATTTTTTTCCTCCTTTTTGGTGGTTACTTAGCCATGCTAATGCGGTGGTCACTGACCCATACAATGGAGCAGCTACCTTGGTGGTTACTTGGTGATTTATTATATCAGGAATCCCCTGTTGGATCAGGTATTATTGGCCCAGATGCATATAATCAGCTCTTCACAATGCATGGTACTATAATGATTTTTTGGGCTATTACGCCGATCCTGATTGGTGCATTTGGCAACTTCCTTATTCCATTGCAGATTGGTACTGGAGATATGGCATTCCCAAAATTGAATATGATATCATTTTGGACAATGTTCTTAGCAAGTATAGTTTTGTTGGCATCGTATCTATTGCCACAAGGTACTGCCGCTGGGGGGTGGACTGCATATCCTCCATTGAGTACACCTGTAGGCGGAATACCTGGTTCTGGACAAGCATATTGGACACTGGCATTAACTTTGGCTGGAACATCTACATTGATGGGTGCAATTAATTATATCACTACGATTGTTCGATTTAGGGCACCAGGAATGAGCTATTTTAGAATGCCATTAACAACATGGGGCTTATTTCTTACCAGTATATTAAATGCACTTTTTGTTCCAATTATTGCTGCAGGATTAATAATTCTATTACTTGATCAAGTTGCAGGAACCCAGTTCTTGGTGGCAGGGCAGAAGGCTACAATTCCTGGTGGAGATCCACTCTTGTATCAACATGTATTCTGGATATTTGGACATCCAGAAGTGTATATTCTCATATTACCTGCATGGGGCGTAGTCTCGGATTTACTGTCAGTTTTTTCACGCAAACCTGCCTATGGATATAAAATGACTGCTATCTGTATGTGCACTGTTACTGCCTTAAGTGGGCTTGTATGGGGCCATCATATGTATACGACTGGAATGAGTCCACTATTGGGTAAAGCATTTATGTTTTTAACCTTGTTGATTAGTATTCCATCTTCAATCTTTTTTTTAAATTGGCTTGGAACATTATGGAAAGGTGCTCTCAAATTTGAAGTCCCCATGTTATTTGCTATGTCAGTTATGTGGGTATTTGGGTTAGGTGGTTTAACAGGATTATACAATGCTACAATTACATCCGATATTTATTTACATGACACTTATTTTGTAGTGGGACATTTCCATTATACAATGGCCGCATCCGTGATGTTTGGAGCATTTGCAGCTATATATTTTTGGTTTCCTAAAATATTTGGACGTGAAATGAATAAGAAAATGGGCGTGGTTCATTTTTGGACATCTTTTATTCCACTCAATCTTGTCTTTTTTAATATGATGGTTATGGGATATGCAGGTCATCATAGACGAATATTTGATCCCAGTGAATTTGAATTCTTAAAACCAATATTAGGTTTAAATGAATTTATGACGCTTGCTGCATTTGTTTTGGGAATTGCTCAGGTTTTATTCACAATCAACTTTTTCTACAGTATTTTTAGAGGGAAAATTGCCACAAAGAATCCATGGAATGCGGCTACTTTAGAGTGGACTGTTTCTGAGCCAATACCTCATGGTAATTTTGCAATAATACCTGAAGTTTTTAATGGACCACATGAATATAGTAATCCTAATGTTAAGGGGAGAGACTGGATTTCACAGTCTGAGAAAATAAACTCATGACCAATAAGCTTTTAGCTGACTCTCACCTTCATAATAAGGAAACACAATTTACATCAGTAATCGGAATGATTATTCTAATTAGTTCCCTTACAATGTTGTTTGTCGCCCTTATCGCTAGCTATGGTGTTTTAAGGGTCCGCTCAGTAAATTGGCATTCCCATTCTATGAGTTATTATTCTCTTTCGATTGCTTGCTTCAATACGATGTTAATTCTGTTTAGCAGTTACAGTTATTCAACAATTGTGAAACATGTAAAAGCACTTAATTTAACGAAAACATTATATTGGATTAACTCTACAATTGGGATTGGTATATTATTCCTTTTTCTCCAGTCTACACTTTGGTACCTACTTACTAATAGTGGATATTCTATTTCATCTCACCAAGCTGGCTCTGTTTTTTATATGCTCTCTGGGTTACATGGATTGCATATAATTATAGGGATTATTTCATTGTTTTGGCTAAGAGGCAAGATACTTACTAGTGACAATCATGTTAATAGGGCACAGTTAGTAGGTATTTTTTGGCATTTTTTGACATTTATTTGGATTGTTATTTTTTTTTCAGTTATTATTTATTAATTCGGAGAATATTAATATGAATCAGCAAAACACAATTTCTATCCCTACAAATGATCCATTTGGGAAGGCGACTAATGGTAAATTAGGGATGTGGTTACTTATTATTGTAGATGGACTCTCATTTGCTGGATTACTCATTGCTGGAGCTGCATTAAGAGCTAGCTCTGATAGTTGGCCTATTGCAGGTGAACTATTAAATATACCCTTAACTGCCTTTAATACTTTTTTACTTATTTGTACGAGTTTTACAATGGTTATGGCACTTAGCTCAATTCAAAGAGGTGATGAGAAGGGATTGAAAACTTACTTATTATATACCTTGCTGGGTGGTATCCTGTTCTTGGGAATTCAAGCTTGGGAATATTATCATTTGATTCATGGGGGGTTCACGATTAGTTCCAGTATGTATGCATCCACATTTTATGTGACAACTTGTTTTCATGGCCTTCATGTATTCTCGGGAGTCATATATATTAGTTGTATTCTTTGGCAAGCGATGCAGGGTAAATATTCTGCTGATAACTGGGATCATGTCGAGATATTAGGATTGTTTTGGCACTTTGTTGATTTAGTCTGGATACTTGTATTTACAATTATTTATCTTATTTAGGAGATTAAAAATGGATAAAAATAAACAATTATATATTAGAACTGCTATCATCTTGGCAATACTTACAGTCTTAGAAATCGGCATTTCATATTTGACAATTTCGCGAATGGGGCAGATTGTATTATTAATGACATTTGCAATTACAAAGATGATGTTGGTTGCTTGGATATACATGCACGTGCAACATGAAACTAAAACTTTAAAGTGGATTATTTTTATTCCAATTCCAGCGGGAATATTATTTACAATCTCTCTCATGTATGATATTCCCTTTAGGTGGGTAGTATAGGTTTGATACTTCGAATTTCAATTTTGATATTTGTAATTATATCATCACTGGAAGCATGTCCTTATTGTGCTGGGCAAACTGGTGAGAGCTATGTACAACAAGTAATTTTTCCTATTGCAGGCTTGTTGTTAGCACCATTTATTATTATTGGCATAGTTGCAGGAATTATTTGGATTAACAAAGAAAAACAGGAGGAATTATGGTAAATATTAAAAAAATTCATCATGTAGCTTATAGATGTCATGACGCAAAGGAAACAGCAAACTTTTATAAAAAATATTTAGGTATGGATCTAATGTTTGTATTTGCGGAAGATAAAGCACCTTCCACAAAGGAAAATGACCCTTATATGCATATCTTCCTAGATGCAGGAATGGGGAATGTCCTTGCATTCTTTGAGTTACCCAACTCACCTAAAATGGGTCGCGATGAGAATACACCAGATTGGGTTCAGCATATTGCATTTGAAGTTGAAAATATGGAAGCAATAGAAATGGTGATGGATAAAGTGAAATCAGAAGGAATGGATCTTATTGGTCCTACAGATCATACTTTATTTAAATCAATTTACTTTTTTGACCCCAATGGACATCGGTTAGAGTTGGCAGTGAATACTCCAATCCCTGAAGAAAAAATGATTGTGTTGAAAAATAATGCAAACGAAATGCTAGAAGAGTGGAGTAAAACCAAAAGACCGCCCAAGCATAATTCATGGTTACATAAGATCGAATTTATAGGAGATAATAATGAGTAATCCATTGAGAATGCGTGGAATTGAATTTACTGAATTTGTTTCAGCAGACAATGTATATATGGAAAAAATATTTTTGGAGTTTGGATTTTCAAAAATTAAAAAACATATAGATAAGGATATCATCTATTTTAAGCAAAATAAAATTCATTTTTTATTAAATTATGAAAAAAGTGGGTTCGCACAAAATTTTGCAAAAGAACATGGTCCTGCTATTTGCTCAATGGGTTGGCGTGTAGAAGATTCAAAGTTTGCATTAAATGAGGCGGTGAAAAGAGGTGCGGTTGCCGTCGAAGAAGATAAAAAAGATTTACCATATCCAGCCATTTATGGGATTGGAGAAAGCTTAATATATTTTATTGATAAATTTGAATCTCACAATTCAATTTGGGATATTGATTTCTTAGCATTAAATGAGCCTGAAATTGTTGTCTCAAAAGGCTTCTTAACTATTGACCATTTGACAAATAATGTTCAAAAGGGAACAATGGAAAGCTGGGCAAGGTTCTATAAAAATATTTTTGGCTTTAAGGAAGTAAGATGTTTTGATATTCGAGGTTCGAAGACAGCACTTCTATCTTATGCACTTCGTAGTCCTGATGGTTCATTTTGTATTCCTATTAATGAGGGGAAAGATGATAATAATAATCAAATAGATGAATATTTAGAGGAGTATAATGGCCCAGGTGTTCAGCACTTAGCTTTTTTGACTGATGATTTAGTGAAATCTTGTGATTTACTATTAAATACAAATATTCAAACTTTAGATATACATGATAATTATTATGAAAACGTGTTTAAAAGAGTCCCGTGGGTAAAAGAAGATAAGAAAAAAATCAAGGATTATCAGATCCTTGTAGACAGTCAGGGAAAAGATACTTATTTGCTTCAAATATTTACCAAAAATCTATTCGGTCCCATTTTTATTGAACTTATTCAAAGAGAGGGTGATAATGGTTTCGGCGAGGGGAATTTTCAGGCTCTGTTTGACTCTATCGAATTGGATCAAATTAAAAGGGGCGTGATATAGTGCAGCCAGTAATTGATAGAAAATTTACCACTGTAGAATTAGATACTTGGAAAACTATCGTATCTTTGAGAGAGAAAAAAAGAAAAGCTCAAGTAGTTGATATCTATAATGATGGTCTTGAAGAATTAGGGCTGAATCAATATGAAATACCTCAACTTTGGAAAATCAATAATATTTTGAATTCAAAGACTGGTTTTTCGGGTCGATATGTAACTGGTCTAGAGGAGGGTAGTAGTTTTTACAAAATGTTGGCTAATAGAGTTTTTCCAATTGGAAACTTTATAAGGGATAAAGATGATTTAAACTATACTCCGGCACCAGATATGTTACATGATTTATTTGGACATATTCCATTCTTGATGAATAAAAAATATGCTGATTTTTGTGAAAAATTTGGAACATCTGTATGTAAAGTTATTGATGAACCTGAAAAATTAAGAAAATATGAGCGTTTTTTCTGGTTTACTATTGAGTTTGGTTTAGTCAAGATAAATGAAGTGAAACAAATTTTTGGTGCAGGAATAGCGTCCTCATTAGGAGAATGTGACTATGCACTTAGCAATGTTCCTGAAGTAATTGATTTTGAAATTGATTGTATTGTCAACCAAGAGTTTAAAATTGATGAAATGCAAAATAAGCTTTTTATATTAAAATCAGTGAATCAGCTATATAGTTCATTAGATGAGCTGAACAATAAGCTTCAAAATTAAGAATTAAATAAATGAGTGAAACTAAAAAAATAATTTTAGTATGGTTATTCTTAATTACATTGGGAGGGCTGACTGGAATTTCAATCATATTTAGAGATGTAAGTAATGGTTTCGGCACGGTTACATTTGGATCGATCACTCCATTCAAATTAAAGACTAATACTAATGAAATATTTTCATCCCAAGAACTATCTGGCAGTGTATGGGTTGGGAATGCAATAGATAGCTATTGTACTACAGAAGAAGGATGCTCCGACGCAGTAAACATGTTTGCGTCAATTTGTGAAGAGTTTAAAAATAATGACAATGTTAAAATTTTATCATTTATGACTAATAAATTATCTAAAAATAAAGATATGTTTTTGCAGTCATTTACATTATCTAATAACAGGAAGATTTTAGTTACTTCAGGGGAATATGAAGAACATTTGAACAGATATATGAATTATAATTCATCAAATGCATTTATTGTGGATCAAAATGGAATTATAAGAGGTATATATAACATTCAGTCTAGATTAAATGCAAAGCGACTAATTGAGGATTTGAAAAAACTTATTTAGTAATGCCTAACGATTGAAGGGTCTTGTGCTTACGGTCTAGCTCTTTTGATAAAACCTCTAAGTTTTGATGAATAAGTTTTTCATTCAAATCATGCTTCATTGCTTTCCACACATTATGTACTGGGCAGGGGACCGAGTCGGTACAAATGTCTAATCCAAATAAACATATCTCATGTTTTGGAGGTGGTCCATTGATTACATGAATAATATCTATTATTCTAATATCTTTTGCGGGTTTATTTAATTTGATTCCACCACTTCTGCCCCTAGTGGAGTGTATTAAATTATGCTTAGAAAGAGTCTGGACAATTTTTGCTAGATAAAATTTAGGGATATCATAATCCTTAGCAATGGTACTAACCATGACATTTTTATCTTGATTATTTGCCAAATAAATCATGGCTTGTATTGCGTGCTTAACTGATTCTGAAAACATATTGTTCGTAAATTTACAACATTTAAATGGTTTTAGAATAGAATGATTTATCTTCTATAAGATATTGATCGAATACCATTGCAATATTTCGAATAAATAACCGGCCAGAAGTATCGAATTTCCTCAACAATGATTGTATATTCTGAATCCCAGGAATCACTCTTTTAGCCCGATTTCATAAAGTCTTTCATCTAGAAAACTTTTTGCGGTATACTTATCAGAGAGCTTTATCTCATTTTTTGGATGGATAAATAATGGTAAGGAGTAGCGTGACTTATTATCGCTATCAGATTTAGGATTGATTACTCGATGGATAGTGGAAGGATAGTAACCCTGAGAGCATTCTTGCAGCATGTCTCCAGTATTAATAACAAGCCAGCCCGGATTACAATTCACATCGATCCATTCATTTTCCATGTTTAAAACTTGTAACCCTGGTTGTGACCCTGCTGCGAGAAGAGTGATTAAGTTGATATCACCATGTGCGGCAGCACGAATTGAATTTCCTGCATCATTTTGAAGAGGTGGATAGTGGATAATACGCATTAAGTTCATTGTACTATCTGTAATCATATTAAAGAGTGGTTTTGAAAAACTGGATTTTACTTTATTCGGTGAATTTGCATCAATCCAAACAAGGAGTTCTCTTGCAATGGCCATTAATTGATGGTAAAGCATTACTGTCTTTTTGCTTATATTTGACGGAAACAGTCCCCATTCATAAAAATGAAAGAATTCCTTCAAATCTTTATCTGGGAAACCTTTTGCATTTTCTGACATAAAGGGAAAATAACCATCTTGTGTCTTTGGATTAAAAGTATAATCTAATTTTTCTTGAGAATTAAAAAAACTTTCCCATTCCGAATAAACTACCTTGATAAGATCGAAATCTAAGGGGTGATTTTTGAGTATTGCGAATCCAGTTTTATGTAATGAATTCGCAAAATTATAACCTGCATTCTCTGATTTGTAATCAACGGTTTCAATTTTGAATGACATATTAATCCTTAATATAATATCATTTATAAACTATAATATAATAAGATAGATATATCCTAAAATAGAGTAATTTTTTATAATTTATTTAAAAATTTAACTATTTTTTTTATCGTTTTGGATTGTGGTCTATCTTTTCTAGTTATAACCCCAATTTTCCTGAAAAATGGACCCTCAGCTAGCTCTATTGAAACTAGATCATTATTTGATATCTCTTGCACTATCGTATTTTCTGGTAAAATAGCCATGCCATTACCAATTTCGAGTGACCTTTTAAGAGTTTCTATATTATCAAATTCATGTAAATGATTTACGGCGATATTATTATCTTTTAGAATGCTATCAATATAGCTTCTGGTTGGAATTTCATGTGTAAAACTAATGAACTCCAAATTATTTAATTCTTTTATACTAATCTTCAAGTTTGTAGAAAGATGAAATGAGGGAGCACATACAGCAACAAGTTTTTCATTCTTAACATATTGAATATCAATAAGTGGGTGATTCCAGGGATATGCAGTTATGCCAATATCACAATCCCCCTGAATTACATTATTATAAATCTTATCTGACCGACTATATTCAATATGTAGATTAATATTCTTATTTTCGGACATAAATTGTTTAATGCATCGAGGAAGCCTATAGAAGCCAATTGAATAGATTGTTTCAATGTTCACGGTTTGTTTCGTTTTACCCAACTTAGCATCCATAAGATCTACTGTTTCCTGAAATAGATCCAATATTGAATGGCAACCATTTAGGAAAATTCGCCCTTCATGTGTAAGTGAGAATTTTCCTCGTCCCCGAATAATGAGTTGTTTATCAAAATGATTTTCTAAAAATAAAATTTGCTGACTAACAGCAGATTGTGAAATGAAATTTAGTTCTGCTGCTTTTGAAAAACTTTTTGCTTTTGCAATGTCGCTAAAAACTTTTAGTAAATCTATATATATACTTGATCCCTTCAACTATAAGCCCCACTTATTTAAATTATTAATATTTGTTATTTGTAGCTAATGCAAAACTAATAATAAATTAACTAATGATAAAAGGATATAAATATCTTATTATAAAATTAGTGGATGGTTTGTTTTTCTTAGTAAGTAGAGTTTAAGAGGTAGGGGTGTGAAGAAAAAGGGTTTAAATATTAAAGGTGGATTATAAATGAGAATTAGCCTCAGTACAATGATAGTTATTTTTTTAGTAATAACCCTAGGCAGAAGCCAAAATCAAGCAGATACATTTTTTAAGCAAAATTGCGCGAGCTGTCATACAATTGGAGGTGGCCGTCTAACGGGCCCTGATTTAAAAAATATCCATTTGCGTAAAGATGACCAGTGGATTAAAGATTTTATTGCTGACCCGCAGGCAGTAATTAATAGTGGTGATCAATATGCAAAAAAAATAGTAGATGATTCTAGAGGTGTGATTATGCCAAAAGTGGCTGGTCTCACTTCATTTATTACTCAATCTATAGTTAACTTAATAAAAGAAGAATCTTCCAAAGAAAGATCTAAATTTTCTGGAAATTCTATTCAAGATAGACCTCTCACTGCTGCTGATATTTCACTAGGAGAATTATTATTTATTGGAAGAAAAAAATTTAAAAATAATGGTCCTGCTTGTATTTCTTGTCATCATGTTAATGGTTTGGGATATTTAGGTGGTGGTTACTTAGGACCTAATCTAACCACTGTTTATGGAGAATTAGGTGGAAAAAATGCTCTCGCTGCGTGGCTATCAAATCCTTCGAGTGAAACGATGTCGCCAATTTATAATAATCATCCTATTGATGAATCTGAAGTACTTCCATTAGTAGCATTTTTCAATAATGAAAGTAGAAAAAATATTCAATTAAACGGAAATGAAAATGATTTTTTGTTTATGCTATATGGGATTATTGGATTAGTTACATTTTTGATAATATTTGATTTATTTTGGGGAAATAGGATTAACTCAATTAGAGAACGTTTTATAGAAGGTGGGAATAATGGGTAAAAATAAAGAAAAATTAAAATGGATTAGAGATGAAATTGACCCCTCTAATAGAAAATGGGAAGAATTTTATCGCAATAGATGGCAATATGATAAGGTGGTTAGAAGTACACATGGGGTGAATTGTACGGGAAGTTGCACATGGCAAATCCATGTAAAAGATGGAATTGTCACTTGGGAAATGCAGGGTTTGGATTACCCCAAATTAGAAAATGGAATCCCACCCTATGAGCCACGTGGTTGCCAAAGAGGAATTTCATTCTCATGGTATTTATACAGTCCACTTCGTGTTAAGTATCCATATATCAGAGGTATTTTATTAGATTTATGGAGAGAAGCTAGAGCTGAATATTCTGACCCTACAGAAGCATGGGAATCATTAGTAAATGATCCCGAAAAAACGAAAAAATGGAAAAATGCACGAGGCAAGGGTGGATTCCGTCGTGCAGATTGGGATTTAGTGAAAGAACTCATCGCTGCATCTATGGTCAGTACAATAAAAAATCATGGTCCTGATAGAATAGCAGGTTTTTCTCCAATCCCGGCGATGTCAATGGTTAGCTATGCAGCTGGTGCACGTCTTATGCAATTAATTGGTGGAGTCTCACTCTCCTTCTATGATTGGTATTGTGATTTACCCAGTGCATCCCCAGAAACTTGGGGTGAGCAAACAGATGTTCAAGAGTCGGCAGATTGGTACAATGCAAAAATGTTGGCTGTTATGGGAGCAAATTTAAATATGACTCGTACACCAGATGTTCATTTCGCAGCAGAAGCAAGACATAATGGAACTAAAATGGTGGTTTTTTCACCAGATTTTTCTCAAGTATCAAAATTTTCAGATGAGTGGATTCCTGTAAATGCAGGGCAGGATGGCGCTTTTTGGATGGCAGTGAATCATGTGATATTAAAAGAATTTCATCATGAAAATCCAACAAAGGACTTCTTGGAATATACTAAAAAATACACAGATTCACCATTTTTAGTAGAAATAAGTAGAGATAACGATATAGCTCGGCCAGGTAAAATGCTTCGTGCAAATAAATTGTTTCAATATGAAGATATAGAAAATGGGGATTGGCAATTCCTAATGTGGGATGAAGTCGAAAAAAGAGTTAAGGTGCCGATGGGTTCGGTGGGTAACCGTTGGGCTGAAAAAAATAAAGGAAAATGGAACCTTAAATTAGAAGATAATATTGATGGCTCAAAAATTAGTCCACAATTATCATTTTTAAATGACGTAGATGAAATGCTAGAAATTGAATTAGATAATTTTGCAGAAGGGAAAGTAGGCCTCCGGAAAATTCCTATTAAATATATTGAAACAGTTGATGGAAAAGTACCTGTTACAACGGTTTATGATTTGTTAATGGCTCAGTATGGAGTTGGAAGAGGCTTAGAAGGGTACCCTGACTCTTATTTTGACGATGATTTGTTTACACCAACTTGGGCAGAGAAGTACACCGGCATTTCTCCCGATACTTTGATAAGGTTTGCAAGAGAGTGGGCGAGTACAGCTAAAAATACGGGTGGCAAATGTACTATTATTATAGGGGCTGGAATTAATCATTGGTATCATGCAAACTTAACATATAGAGCTGCAATTCATGCTCTTATGTTTACGGGCTGTATTGGAAAAAATGGTGGTGGTCTTGCTCATTATGTTGGACAAGAAAAATTAGCACCAGGTGAATCATGGGGATCTATTGCATTAGCCAAAGACTGGCATAGTCCCTCTCGTTTACAGAACGCACCAAGTTGGCATTATGTCCATTCTGATCAGTGGCGATATGAAAAAGAATTTTCAGACTATCACACAATTCCCAAACATCAACCGAAAAATAGCCTGGCTAAGGGACATACCATTGATGTAAATGTTAGGGCTGTTAGAAATGGGTGGCTACCATTTTATCCACAGTTTGAGAATAATCCTCTAAATATTGTAACTGAAGCAAGAAAAAATGGTGCGAAAGATGAGAAAGAAGTTGTTGATTTCGTTGTTAGAAAATTAAAGAAACGTGAAATGAAATTCTCAATTGAAGACCCTGATAATGAAGCTAATTTTCCAAGAGTTTGGTTTGTATGGAGAGGAAACGCTATTGGTGGTTCAGCGAAGGGGCATGAGTTCTTTTTAGATCATTATTTAGGAACACATACCAACCAAGTGTCTGATAGTAATTTTGCTAAAGGATCAACAGAAGAAGTAGTTTGGCATGATAAAGTTCCTCAAGGAAAGATGGATTTAGTTGTGGATTTGAATTTCCGAATGGATACATCTGCGTTATATTCTGATATTGTTTTGCCTGCTGCAACATGGTATGAGAAAGATGATTTAAATTCCACAGATATGCATAGTTTTATTCATCCCTTGCAGGAAGCTGTTCCTCCTGCATGGGAGTCCAAGTCTGATTGGGATATTTTTAAAGAAATTTCAAAATCATTTTCAAAGTTAGCAAAAAATCATTTTCCTGAGCTAGTAGAGGACTTGGTCTCTATTCCATTAGCTCATGATTCTCCTGCAGAAATCGCCCAGACTGACATAAAAGATTGGATAAACAATGAAATCGAGGCCATTCCAGGAAAAACAATGCCTGGAATGAAAATTGTAAAGAGGGACTATAAAAATGTACACAATCAATTTGTGTCATATGGTCCCAATATCCTTAAAAATGGCTTAGGTGCCCATGGAACGAACTATAAAGTAAAAGACGAATATATTCGTTTAATTGATGAGCATTCAACTGAAAGTTGGAATAATCAGATCTATCCATCTTTAAGGGAGGCAAAAGATGTTGCAAATATAATTTTAAGCCTAGCAACTGTAACTAATGGTGAATTAGCATATCGCTCCTATAAAAATATGGAAGAGAAAACAGGCTTAAAACTTGCTCATTTAGCTGAGAAAAATCGAGGAACTCGTGTAAGTTTTGATGATTTATGCTCTCAGCCTAAACGCCTGTTAAATAGCCCTATGTGGTCAGGTTTAACTGAAGATGGTCGTGCCTATTCTCCATTTACTTA
>JABHHG010000071.1 GCA_018671635.1 Fidelibacterota bacterium
TCTGGTTCCCAATTACTGGGTGCCATGGGGGAAGAAAATACTTGTATTGTTTCTGAGAGTATATCATCTGCCGTGATAATCACATCTTTAAATGAACCAGGTGATAATGGAAAGGTGTATTGGCCTTCTTCAGAGGCTGTATTGGTATCGCCATCAATTTCTATATTGAATACCATGATGTCATCATTTCTTGTCCATGTTAATATGATGGTATCGCTATTATCGGTATCTTCGGTAAAGGCTAAATTGAATTCATACTGCTCCTTAATATCGCCAGGTACATTAGAAATAGTATTTTTCACATCACTACATGAGGTTATAATAAAAATGGATATTATGATGAGTAACTTATACAATTTCACGATTGTTAGATTTTAGTTTTCTAAATCTGGTTTGGAGCTCAGCAATTTCAACTATTACCGTTGCATCAGTTTCCTGACTTTGATTGGTAGATTTCAATTTTTCTCTTAATTCATCTAATCTAATTTTCAACCAATAGTTTTCTAAACGATTTACACATTGTGTTGCCATCGACAAAGTTGCATCAATTTTCTCCACATCAAAAATAAGTGCTGAGAGTTTTCGGCGATGAGATTCATCTTTCAGCTCATTCATAATGATGGATGCATTTGGAGTCTGCTCAGAATGCAGATGAATATATACCGCATCAAAGATTGCCTTAACCGATGGGGAATGAAGCCATTTTACGTCAAGCCTTTCATATAATAGGGTTCTTATATTAATATCTTTCACAAAACAGAGTTGGATGAGTTCATCTTCAATCCGCCTAAGGGGTGAAGCTTCTACTAAGGCTTTGGTGGGAGCTGTAACAGACTCTTTTTGTTTGAACTGTGCTCTACGGTTTTTCTGTTGTAAAAGACCACTTAAGGATTGAAAAATACTTTCTTCGCTAACGCCAGTAAGTGAAGCTAATGACCGTGCATGAAGTTCGCGCAAAACGGGATCTTCAATAAGTAGCAAATCACCAATTACGCGTTGAATAAATTGAGACATTCCAGTGGGTGAAGATATATCATGTCGTGTATTTTGGGTATGGAATTTCAACAGTCCACTGGCATTTTCTACCGCATTATTGAAAGGTTCAGGGCCTTCATCTTTCACCCAATCGTCGGGGTCCTTTCCAGTGGGAATGGAAACTATTTTAGGTTCTAATCCAAATTTTATTAAAATATACCCCGCACGGATAGCCGCACTAACTCCTGCCGTATCGCCATCATATGCCATATAGATTCTTTTACAAAATCGTTTTATAAGCTTTGCATGTTCATCGGTGAATGATGTGCCAGAAACGGCAACCACATTTTTAATACCTGCTTGATATAGTTGGAGGTAATCCAAATACCCCTCAACCACAATGGCATATTCTTTTTTACGGATATCCTCTTTAGATGCCCATAAGCCATATAATATTTTACTTTTATTATAAATGGGTGTTTCAGGAGAGTTCACATATTTAGCAGGGTCCTCCTTTTTAAAAACTCGACCTGCAAAAGCAATGGTTTTACCATTTGTATTGGCAATACTAAACATGATCCGTGCCCGAAAACGGTCGAAATATCCCCGCTCATTGTTTAAAATGAGACCACATTTTGACAATGACTCTGTTGAGAATTTCCCTTCTTGCAGATTATTTTTCAATGCATCAAAACTATCCATACTATAGCCCAGTTTAAAAAACTGGATGGTTTCTTTGGTAAGACCTCTGTCTTGTAAATGTTGAAAAACTAATTTACCTTCGTTAGTCCCCAAATTTTTTAAATAATACATGGCTGTATTTTCATGAATGTCCATGAGTTGTGTTACCAAATCACGAGATTGCCCTGGAATATTATCTATCTCCAACTGGATTCCATATTGATCTGCAAGATGGCGGAGAGAGTCCACAAAGTCAAGGTTTTCAATTTCCATAATAAAATTGATGCTACCGCCTCCCGCACCACATCCAAAACATTTATATATTTGTCGTTCTTGACTTACAGAAAACGAAGCAGATTTTTCATTATGAAATGGACAAAGCCCAAAAAAATTCCGACCTCGTTTTTTTAGTTCAACATAACCGGATACAACCTCCACAATGTCTGCTGAGCTTCTAATTTGTTCAATGGTTTGTTCTGAAATTCTTGCCATGAGCGTTGATAAAAATACATAGAAATAGAGATTTCCTCTAATAGATTGTTCGTGATAAAAATCACTTGTTACATATAGTAACTGAATTAAATTAAACTTAAGGTATAAGTTATAAAAAGGAATTTATCCTTAATACGTGTTAATTAACACATTGGAATGATAAAATGACTCGATTATACATATTATTATTAGTTTTTGCAAATTTCTCAGTTCTACTGGGAGAGTGTAATGAAAATCAATTCGATTGTGGAGATGGTGACTGCATTCCACTATATCTAATTTGTGATGGATTCCCCCAATGTCAAAACTATGCAGATGAAGAAGATGATTTATGTGAAGATGATGATTTGCATCCCTATACTTGCATTCAATCTGGTGGCGCGCCCATGTGGATTAGCGATGGTTATTGCGATGCCTCAAATAATAATGCTGAATGCGATTGGGATGGTGGTGATTGCTGTGAAGAAACCTGTGAAGATGATGATTATCAATGTGGTGAATTCTATCAGTTTGATCTAAATAGTGATAGTTGTTGGGATAATTGCTATGACCCCAATAGTGATTGTGGAACTGGAATTCCTCAATGTGAAGGTTTTGACTTCCATGTTTATGCCAATCCTGAATGTGCTGAAAATTATACAAATTCGATTATTGTGAGTTGGAATTCAATGTGTGATGTTGACCAAATTTGTGTTGGTGACAATGCAGAGGAATTAGATTGTTTTAATCTTGGCTATACATCCTCACCTCTATTCTTAGGAGGCTTTCAACCAAATTCAATATACTTTTTCCAGCTTTTATCATCTCAACTAGGTTCATCTGAAATTATATCTGAAACAACTATTTCTACCGATTGTATGGATCAAAATCCGTACCAAGAATGTGGGGGATTAGTCTATTGGATTTCTGACGGATATTGTGATGAAATGAATAATAATGAAGGTTGTGGATTTGATGGTGGAGATTGTTGTGAATGCACCTGTATTGACTCTGACTATGATTGTGGAATTGTTGGTTTCGAATGCGAAGATCCATCAATTGATTGTTATGAAGAAGTATTGCCTGAAGAAGGCTTTAATTTTGATGCAATTCAAGTTGGTCAACGAACAGATGGTAGTGGTATAGTTGATGTAGAATTCCAAGTTTATTCTGAAATTGCCGATGAACAATATAGAGTATTGTTTGAATTGAGTACCGATTTGGGGAATACATATTTTCCAATATTTGAAGATGATTTATTAGTGGCAGGAATTGGTTTGTTTACTGATTCATGGGATGTTCCCCCTCAAACATTTGTTGAGGATGTTGTATTGAAAATCCATTTAGAAAAAATAGATAACTCTGAGATTTTTATTGAAAAGATATCATCCCAGTTTACCGTTGATACAGTTCCACCAGAAGTAAATGTTGTTACTCCCAACGGGGGTGAGCATATTGATGCGGATGATGATTTTATGGTAGTTTGGAGTGCAGAGGACAATAGTGTTATTCGCTATGAAATGGATGTATTTATATCTACAGGATTAGGTGAAGTATTTACCCTTGAAGTTGATGATGTGGAATTACAAGGTATGATGAATGCTGTGGAAGTGGAGCTGGACTATGATGATTTAGAAAATCTAACACGATATGCTAAAGTGAATATTTCTGTATTTGATTCATTCGGAAATAAGGGAACTGATGAAAGCGATGATTTTTTCATATTGGGTGACCCCGAAGGAGAATGCGTTGCAGATTGGTTTAGTGAAGAAGAAGATCTCATTTTATTAGATTGGGGATGGCGGTCTGGGCACCTTGTTGCACTTCATCGTAATGCAATCGCAGATTTAATGGAATTGGATATTATGGTTAATGGTAGTCGCTGTATCATAAAAGATCAAAATGCAATATTAGATATGGATTGTAATGGCAGTAGCGGTGATGGAATTTTAGCAGATTATACATTCTATTCGCAGAATATGAATCATGTAGGATTAAAAGCTTATGAAGGGGTCGATCACTGTGCCGAAGGGGGAAGTCGTTATCCTGGATACAATGTTGGGGATGAAATTTTATTACATATTATAAATCCTGATAGCAGTGCATACTCAATCTCTCCAAGTTTAAATCAGATAAGCGGTTCAACCACATATACGGGTGGAGTCACTATAATTAGTAGACTTACTGACGCGGTTATTGAAGAGGTGAATATTGAAGATTTAGTGGGTTCCATTATTGATATCTCAGCTGATTATACACAGAACAAAAGAGATTTTGATTCCTATAATATTTATAGATCAACCAATCAAACAAATTTTAGAAATTGTACGGATGATCCAGATTGTGTGTTTAATGGAAATGAATGTGTATGCCAAATTGAGGCCATGGTAACCCAGACTTTTTACTTTGATAACTATGCTGCTCAAAGTAATCTCTGGTGTTATAAAGTATGGTTGTTAGATAATAACACCGATCAAAACGAAGTATTAAAAACAGTAGATACATGTATGAGTAGTGGAGGTGATGAGTCAGGATGTACTGATTCTCAAGCTGTAAATTATAATCCCGTTGCTACAGTTGATGATGACAGTTGTTTTTATGCCACAGAAATTCCAATAGTAAATGGATGGAATTGGGTCTCATCTAATATTAAGAATGATGATATGTCACTCAATAATACATTGAATTCAGCCAGTCCAAATATTAGTTATATCAAAGATCAAAATTCATTTTCAGATTACTATGTTGGCTTTGGCTGGTGGGGTTCTCTGGACTCATTGGAATTGACTTCAATGTATAAATTAGTTGCTTCTGCACAAGACACAATTTCATATATTGGAGCTATGGTAACACCTGATTTACTGACTATAAATATTAATGCGGGATGGAATTGGATTGGGTATCCATTATTGAATTCATCGGATATTAATTCTTCGTTGGCATCAATTAATGGTTTGGGTACTTATATCAAAAATCAAGTTGCATTCTCTGATTATTATAATCCTGGTGGATGGTGGGGTACCCTATCACAGCTATCCTCTTATGAGGGGTATATGCTAAATGCTTCATCTCAAGGGACATTAGTGTATCCATCAAGTTCATTGACTAGAAATACTGTAGATTTAGATCAAAATGAGCGACCTTTAATGATTTCAAATTGGAGTGTTAATCCAGCTCATTATGAATTCTCAGGGTCGGTCATGATTGGATTTGAGAGTGGAGCTTCTATCAATATTCAATCTGGAGATTACATCGCCATATTCAAGGCCGATGAATTGAGAGGTGTTGTAGAATCACAAAAAACACCATTTAGTGATGAATTTATTTTCCCGCTGATGATTTATTCTAATGAAGAGATTGATGATGGATTGACGATTAAATTTTATTCCAATATTTCGGGTTTGATTTATGAGATGAATACACTCATTGATTTTGAAAACAATATGCATGTGGGAAATGCTAAAGA
>JABHHG010000137.1 GCA_018671635.1 Fidelibacterota bacterium
CGTTATATCGTTGAAAATTCGCCAGGTGTTATTCGTTTTATAGGTCCAAAGGGGGGTGAGCCTGTCCCTTTGAGAGAAAGTGAAATAAAAAGAATTTTCGGTGAAGTGGAGCGTAAAGAAGGAAAAGAAATTCTTGCGGCGCCATTTAAGGTTGGTGATCCTGTTAAGGTTATCGCAGGGCCATTTATTGATTTTACAGGATTAGTTGAAGAAATTTTTGAAGAAAAACAAAAGGTTAAAGTTGAAGTGTCCATTTTTGGACGACCAACTCCAATTGAGTTAGACTTTTTCCAAGTTGAATTAGAAAAATAGGTATACGTAATGGCTAAAAAAGTAGTTGGATTTATTAAGCTTCAAATTCCTGCAGGAAAGGCAAATCCTGCCCCGCCAGTTGGTCCAGCATTGGGTCAGCATGGGGTGAATATAATGGAGTTTTGCAAGGCATTTAATGCAAAGACACAAGAGAATATGGGGAAGATAATCCCTGTTGAGATTACTGTTTTTGCAGATCGTTCATTTACATTTATAACCAAGACACCGCCAACTCCAACTTTAATTTTAGAAGCGGTTGGTGCTAAGAAAGGTTCTGGCGAGCCAAATAGAGAAAAGATTGGTTCGATAACTAAAGAGCAGGTTAAGCAGATTGCAGAAGTTAAAATGCCGGATTTGAATGCTGCAGGCATTGAGTCCGCGATGTCTATGGTTGCGGGTACTGCTCGTAGTATGGGCGTTCTGGTTGAGGGATAGAGATGAGTTCAAGTAAAAGATTTTTAGAAAATTATAAAGTAGTTGATCGCTTAAAAGAATATGGCGTTGACGAAGCGGTTTCTATATTAAAGGATGGTAAGCCAGTTAGGTTTGATGAAACAGTTGAAGTAGCTGTGAATTTAGGAATTGACCCTCGTCATTCTGACCAAATTGTGAGAGGTACTGTTGCGCTTCCTCATGGTACTGGTAAGGATGTAAAGGTTCTCGTTTTTGCTAAAGGCGATAAAGTTGCAGAGGCAGAAGCCGCCGGTGCGGATTTTGTAGGTGGAGCTGAATTCGTTGCTAAGATTAAAGAAGGCTGGACTGGAATTGACGTTATTGTTGCAACTCCTGATATGATGGCTGAAGTTGGAAAGATTGGTCGAATTTTAGGCCCTCGCGGTTTGATGCCGAATCCAAAATCAGGAACAGTTACTATGGATGTTGCAAAGGCTGTATCTGAATTAAAAGCGGGTAAAATTGAATTCCGTTGTGAAAAGAGTGGTATTGTGCATGTTGGAGTTGGAAAGCTTTCATTTGAGGCTGACCAGATTTCCGCAAACATTAAATCCTTTATGGATGCCATCATGCGAGCAAGGCCTGCCGCATCTAAAGGGACGTATTTGAAGAAAATTTCTGTAACTTCTTCTATGGGTCCAGGTTTGAAAATTGATAAAGCAAGTGTTGTATAAAAGGTTGAAGGATTAATTATGCCTACTCCACAAAAAGCACAGATAATAGCTGAAACTTCAGCTCGATTTCAAGAGGCAAAAGGTGTATATTTTACAAAATACACTGGAATGAATGTTATGCAAGCAACCAGTTTGCGTAAGCAGTTTCGTGAAAGCGATATCGAATATGTTGTAACTAAAAATACACTTACCAAAATTGCCGCAAAAGAGGCTGGTTTTGAAGGGAAGTTTGACGATATTCTTGAAGGGCAGATTGCAATCGCGTATTCGAAAGACGATCCAACTTCACCTGCACGTGTTATTAAGGGATTCGTTAAAGAGAACAAGGAATGCTTAGATGTTGTGGGTGTTTTCTTTGAGGGTGAAGTTTTTGATCCTTCTAAATATGTTGAATTAGCAAATCTTCCATCACGTGAAGAATTGATCGCTAAGTTTGCCAGTTGTTTAAGTCAACCAATGACAACTTTAGCATCTACATTAAATGGTGCTATGACTAAATTGGCTGGCACATTAGATAGTTTGAAAAATACTAAAGCTTAATTATAATCAGGAGAAAGTAAATCATGGCTGATATCAAAAGAGAAGACGTTTTAACATATTTAGAAACTGCAAATATGTTAGAGGTATCTGAGCTAATCAAAGACATCGAAGAAAAATTTGGCGTTACTGCTGCTGCACCTGTTGCAGTTGCTGGTGGTGCTGCTCCTGCGGCTGAAGCTGCAGAAGAAAAATCTGAATTTGATGTTGAATTAACTGGTGTTGGTGAAAAGAAAATCAACGTTATTAAAGTGATTCGTGAAATAACAGCACTTGGCTTAAAAGAAGCTAAAGAAATTGCTGATAGCGCACCTTCAGTTGTTAAAGAAGCTGCTGCAAAAGAAGAAGCTGAAGAAATTAAAAAGAAACTTGAAGATGCTGGAGCTACAGTTACTTTAAAGTAACTAATTCAGCATTATCATTTTAAACACTTCACATAAATACTTTTTAACCATTAGTAGGAGGGTACTCACTTGAGCGTGACTACCAAGCAAGCTTTCGCACGTCATAACTTTGGCCGTATCGAAACGGCTTCCCCTATCCCTGATTTATTAGCAATTCAGCTAGCATCCTTTGAGGATTTTCTTCAAGAGGATGTTCTGCCTGAAAAGCGTAAGAATAAAGGATTAGAAGCTGTATTTAAGAACATGTTCCCTGTTGAAGACAATCACAGGAATTATGTTTTGGAATATAAGCACTACTATCTTGGTTTGCCCAAATACAAAGTGAAGGAGTGCCTTGAGCGACGAATTTCTTATAATCTGCCACTTAAGGTTCGTTTTGTTCTGCATATTACTGATGAAAATGAACGCTCGAAATACGTTCAAAGTATTGAGCAAGATGTATTCTTTGGCAATATTCCATTTATGACCGAAAGTGGTACTTTCGTTATTAATGGCGCTGAACGTGTTATTGTAAGTCAGCTTCAACGTTCTCCAGGAGTATTCTTTGACCAAAGTTTTCACCCGAACGGTACTAAAATTTATCAAGCGCGAATTATTCCTTTTAGAGGCTCTTGGGTAGATTTTACCACCGATATTTATGATTGCATTTATGCCATCATTGATCGTCGTAGAAAATTCCCAGCAACGCTACTTCTTCGCGCTATCGGTTATTCAACCAATAAAGATATTTTTGATGCATTCAATTTAACGGATACATTCAAAATATCTGCAAAGAAAAAGTTGATGGGTAAAAAGCTTCTTGAAGATGTAGTCAATACTGAAACAGGTGAGTTAATTGACGAGCAGGGTGAAGTTATAACTGAAGAAAAGATAGAAATTTGGAAGGCTGCAGGTGTCACAGAGTTAACTGTTACAAAAACCACTGATTCTTTAGATGTTGAGATGCTTCTTAATACCATGGAAAAAGATCCAACCACGAATACGGGTGAAGCATTATTGCTTTTATATCAACACCTTCGTACTGGAGAAGCTCCTTCTGTAGAAGTTGCAAGAAAGTTCATTGAAAAGATGTTCTTCTCAACTAAAAAGTATGATCTTGGTGCAGTCGGTCGTTATCGAATTAATAAGAAGTTTGATTTGCATGCTTCTATTGATGAACCTGTGCTTACCAAAGATGATTTTATTAATGTGTTTGGTTATCTGATTTCTATGAGAAATGGTGAGCGAGGGCCTGATGATATAGATCACTTGGGTAATCGTCGTATCCGTACGGTGGGTGAGCAATTGGCTAATCAATTTAATATTGCATTAAGCCGGATGTATCGTACTATTCGTGAGAAGATGAATCAGCGTGAGGCTGAAAGTTTAACGCCACAAGATCTTGTGAATTCTAGAATCGTATCAACTGTATTAAATACATTTTTTGGTACAAGTCAACTTTCTCAATTTATGGATCAAACAAATCCATTGGCAGAAGTTACGCATAAGCGCAGAATTTCATCACTTGGTCCAGGTGGTCTGTCGCGTGAGCGCGCTGGTTTTGAGGTTCGTGATGTGCATTATACTCACTATGGAAGATTATGCCCAATTGAAACTCCTGAGGGTCCGAATATTGGACTTATCAATTCATTGGCAATACATGGAGTTGTAAACAATTTAGGCTTCATCGAATCTCCCTATTGTAAAATTGATCATAAGCGTGACGGAAGTTATAATATAACAAGGAAAGTGCAGTTTTTATCTCCTGATGAAGAAGATAGAGCTTTTATTTCTCAAGCAATTGCTCCTATTGAAAATGGGCAGTTTCTTGAAGAGCATGTTCGTACACGAAATGGTGAAGATTTCCCGCTCGTAACACCTGATAAGGTTGATTTTATTGACGTATCAGCAAGTCAGATTGTGAGTGTATCTGCGTCATTGATTCCATTTTTGGAAAATGATGATGCAAACCGGGCGCTTATGGGTTCAAATATGATGCGTCAATCTGTGCCGTTGCTTCGTCCAGAAGCACCAATCGTTGGGACGGGTATGGAAAGAGCTGTGGCTCAAGACTCGCGATCTGTAATTGTTTCAGATGTTGATGGTGTTATTGAAGGAGCGGATGCGCGTAAAATTGTAATTCGTACATCAGGCGAGCCTGAAGAATTAAAATTAGTTCAGGATGAAAATCGTAAGACATATACACTCAAGAAATTATTGAGAACGAACCAAAATACATCTATTAATCAAGTTCCCTGTGTGTTGCCAGGACAAAAGATTAAGGCTGGAGATGTGTTGGCGGATGGCCACTCAACAATGGATGGTGAGCTGGCATTGGGTCGTAACTTGAAAGTTGCATTTATGCCTTGGCGTGGTTATAACTACGAAGATGCTATCATAATTAATGAACGATTGATGAAAGAAGATGTGCTTACATCTTTGCATTTGAAGGAGTTCGAAGTTGAAATTCGTGATACAAAGCGTGGTGAAGAAGAATTGACTAATGAAATTCCAAATGTAAGTGAAGAAGCGACACGTAATTTGGATGCTCGTGGTATTGTTCGGGTGGGTGCGCATGTACACTCGGGAGATATTCTTGTGGGTAAGGTAACTCCAAAAGGTGAGACTGACCCAACTCCTGAAGAAAAGCTATTGAGAGCCATTTTTGGTGAAAAAGCGGGTGATGTTAAAGACGCATCAAAAACTTGCCCAACAGGTGTAAGTGGTGTTGTTGTAGAAACTCAACTTTTTGAACGTAAGAGTATGGCTGTTCGCGCTGAAGAAAAGCAACAAATTCGTGAATTGCAAAAAATAGCACGTAAAGAGCGTGTATCTTTGATGACAATCAGAGATGAATTATTAAAAATACAATTGAAAGATCAAATTTCTGGTGGTATCCGTGATGCGGCTAGTGATAAGACTGCAATTAAGGCTAAAACACTGTTGACTAAGCAGCGTATTTTGGGTCTTGATTTTGAAGGTCTTTCGCTAAAATCACCATGGGTTGAAAATCCGATTATTTGGAATAAAATTCTAAAAATTTGGACAAACTATCGCAGAAACTTACGTCAATTAGAAGAAACACTGGAAGCGGATGTGTTTAAGCTTAGAGTGGGTGACGAACTTCAGCAAGGTGTTATGAAACTTGCAAAAGTTAGTATTGCGCAAAAACGTAAAGTGTCTGTGGGTGACAAGATGGCTGGTCGTCATGGCAACAAGGGTATTGTATCCATTATTGTGCCTGAAGAGGACATGCCTTTTATGGCTGATGGCACTCCTGTAGATATTATTTTGAATCCACTTGGTGTGCCTTCACGGATGAACTTGGGGCAGTTGTATGAAACCATGCTTGGTTGGGCTGGTGATAAATTGGGTAAGCATTATTCTACTCCAGTTTTCGATGGGGCTACCAATGCGCAAGTTAAAGCTGAGTTAGTTGAGGCTGGTTTGCCTATAAGCGGTAAAATTGATTTATGGGATGGTCGTACCGGTGAGAAGATTTCTTCTCCTGTAACATGTGGTGTAATTTACATGATGAAATTATCTCATTTAATTGATGATAAGATGCACGCACGTTCAACTGGACCATACTCACTTATTACGCAACAACCACTTGGTGGTAAGGCTCAATCTGGTGGTCAAAGATTTGGTGAAATGGAAGTATGGGCACTGGAAGCATATGGTGCTGCATACACGCTTCAAGAAATCTTGACAACTAAATCGGATGACGTTGATGGTCGTACAAAGCTTTATAATGCTTTGGTACGTGGTAATAATACACCTGAAGCAAATATTCCAGAATCATTCAATGTTCTTTGTAAAGAGCTTGAAGGTCTTGGTCTAAAAGTCGTACTCGACTAATTAAAGGGATATAATAATGGCATTTTCAACCATGGCAAGCCGGAAATCTAATTCTTTTACATCCATTACTTTGGGTTTACTTTCACCTGAAGAAATTTTAGATCGTTCCAGAGGTGAAATCCTGAAACCTGAAACAATTAACTATCGATCATATAAGCCAGAAAAAGATGGTTTATTCTGCGAAAAGATTTTTGGTCCGACAAAAGACTGGGAATGCCATTGCGGAAAATATAAGCGTATTCGATATCGAGGTATTGTTTGTGATAGATGTGGTGTTGAGGTCACACGTAAAACGGTTCGTCGTGAGCGAATGGGTCATATAACTCTAGCTGTTCCTGTAGTTCATATTTGGTATCTGCGGTCTATCCCAAGTAAAATTAGTTACCTCCTCGGTTATACAACCAAAGAGCTAGAGCAAATTGCATATTATGAAAAGTTTATTATTCTTAATCCTGGTACTTCTGGGCGAGAATATGGTGAGCTTATCGATGAAAATGAATTCTTAGATTTGGATGAAGAATTCGGAATCGATGTTGCTAGTGAAGATGACATCGATAATGATAATTACTTCATCGCCGAAATGGGTGGTGATGCTATACTTACTCTTCTTAAAGATTTAGATATTATTGGAACAATAAGGGAATTATTAACGCTCATTAAGGGCAAAACTTCTGTTCAAAAGCGTGAAAATGCATTGAAGCGATTACGTGTTTTAAAGCAGTTTGATCCACGTATAGAAAAGAAAGTCCAAAACCGTCCAGAGTGGATGGTGCTTAGTATTTTGCCGGTAATCCCACCAGAATTACGTCCACTGGTACCATTGGATGGTGGCCGTTTTGCTGCATCTGATTTGAATGATTTGTATCGCCGGGTAATTATTAGAAACAATCGTTTGAAGCAGTTGATGGAAATCAAAGCTCCAGACGTTATTCTTCGAAACGAAAAGCGAATGCTTCAAGAAGCTGTTGATGCGCTATTGGATAATAGCCGAATGAAATCTGCGGTTAGAAGTGGTACGCGTCGACCATTAAAATCTTTAAGTGATTCACTTAAGGGTAAAGGGGGTCGTTTCCGTCAAAATCTATTGGGTAAACGTGTAGATTATTCAGGACGTTCTGTTATTGTAGTTGGTCCAGAATTAAAACTTCATGAGTGTGGTATCCCTAAAGAAATGGCAATGGAATTATTTAAGCCATTGATCATTAATCAATTGATTCGTGATGGATATGCTCGGACGCCAAGAAGTGCTAAGATGTTGATTGAGCGGAAGGCTGAAGAAGTATATAAAGTATTAGAAAAAACGGTAAGGAATCACCCCGTGATGCTTAACCGTGCACCAACACTTCACCGTTTGGGTATTCAGGCTTTCCAGCCTGTATTGATAGATGGCCGTGCAATCCGTTTGCATCCATTGGTTTGTGCAGCATTTAATGCGGATTTCGATGGTGACCAAATGGCTGTCCATGTACCATTATCAGCAGAAGCGCAAACTGAAGCATGGTTGCTTATGCTTTCAAGTCACAATATTTTACATCCTGCACACGGTAGGCCCATTGCAATTCCATCTCAGGATATGGTATTGGGAACCTATTATTTAACTCGTGCTCGTGATGGTGAAGTTGGAGAAGGTTCAAGTTTCGGTTCTTTTGATGAAGTGTCATTGGCATTTGAAAATAACGAAATTACACCCCATGCTAAAATTAATATTAGATTAAATGGCGAGTGGATTAATGATACTACTGTGGGTCGAGTAATATTCAACAATGTGCTCCCAGATGAAATGCCATATTTTAATGAAACTATCGATAAAAAGAAAATAACAAAAATTATTGGTAAGAGTTATAAGGACTGCGGAAACTATAAGACAGTTTCGTTTCTTGATGAATTAAAAGATCTTGGTTTTGATTTTGCATATAAGAGTGGACTATCAATTGCCATTTCCGACATTCATATTCCTGAAAGAAAAGCTGAACTCCTTGCTAAAGCTGATGCCATAGTAGAGGACATTCAAGGGAAGTTTGAGCGTCATGTATTGACTGAAGGTGAAAGATATAATAAGGTTATTGATATTTGGACGCATGCTACAAATGATGTTGCTGCTGAAATGTTTAAAGAATTAGAGGGCGATAATCAGGGTTTTAACCCATTGTTTATGATGGCAGATTCGGGTGCTCGGGGTAGTCAAGATCAGATCAAACAGTTGGCAGGTATGCGTGGTTTGATGGCGAAGCCAAAGAAAAGTATGACAGGTGCATCTGGTGAAATTATTGAAAATCCAATTAAGGCCAACTTTAAAGAAGGTCTAAGTGCGTTTGAATATTTCATTTCTACACACGGTGCTCGTAAAGGTCTTGCTGATACTGCGTTAAAAACTGCTGATGCAGGATATTTGACTCGTCGTTTAGTTGACGTTGCTCAAGATGTTACAATCACAATGGATGATTGTGGAACAATTAAAGGCCTATTACTTGAAGACCTTAAAGAAGGTGAAGAAGTAATTGAATATTTAGCCGAACGGATTTTGGGCAGGTTTTCTCAAGATTCAATTGTTGATCCAGTTGATGGAACTGTATTTGCAAAACCAAATACACTATTGGATGTCGCAGTTGTTGACGCAATCGAAGACAGTAATATTTTCCAAGCTAGTGTTCGTTCAGTATTAACCTGTGAAGCGCCACATGGTGTATGTGTAAAATGTTATGGTTTGAATTTAGCTTCAAATAGAGATGCAAAACAGGGTGATTCTGTAGGAATTATGGCTGCGCAATCTATTGGTGAGCCGGGAACCCAGTTAACATTGCGTACTTTCCATATTGGTGGTACAGCTTCTCGTATTGTTGAGCAGTCTCATATGGATACGAAACGTGCGGGTAAACTTAAGTTTTCTAAAAACCTTTCACTCATTAGCGTCATAGATGAAAATGATGGTGAACGTAATAATATTGCCACAGTAAGAAATGGTAAAATTGAATTATTGGACAATAATGGTACTTCTGTTTCAAATTGGGCTGTTCCATATGGTGCAAAAGTTTATGTTGAAGATGGAGATGACGTTTCTATTGGTGCAACATTATTTGGATGGGATCCATATACAGATGTAATTCTTGCAAGAACTTCTGGTGCAGTTACATTTAGAGATATGATAGAAGGTGAAACGTACTCTGAAGAAGCTGTTGAAGGTGGCAAGAAAATGATTGTTATCACCGAATCTAAAAACAGAAATTTAAGTCCAAATATTGTTATCGAGAACAAAAATGAGGATATTGGTGCAGGGGCAAGTATTCTACCCGTGAAGGCCAATGTTGTAGTTCGCGAAGGTGATAAGGTAAAGGCTGGACAAATTTTAGTTAAAATCGCTCGTGATGTTGGTAAGACTCGAGATATTACAGGTGGTTTGCCTCGGATTGCTGAGTTATTTGAAGCGCGTAATCCAAGTAATCCTGCTGTAGTTACAGAAGTTGATGGGACTATTCGTTATGGGAAAATTAAGCGCGGTGTAAGAGAATTGCTTGTACTTGGAAAAGAGAAAGAGAGTACATATAAGATTCCTTATGGTAAGCATATTTTAGTGCATGAAGGTGATTTTGTATTTGCTGGTGACAGGCTTTGTGAAGGCTCAGTCTCACCAAAAGATATTTTGCGTATTCGTGGTTCTGCCAAAGTTCAAGAATATCTTGTTGAAGCAATTCAAGAAGTTTATAGAATACAAGGTGTAAGTATTAATGACAAGCATATTGAAGTAATTGTTCGTCAAATGATGCAGAAAATTACGGTAGAAGATTCTGGAGATTCATTATTCCTTCATGGTGATCGTGTAAATCGTTATGATATTCAAAAAGCTAACGAATTACTTAGGAAGAAAGTTGTAATTATCAATCCTGGTGACTCAGATTACGAAGAGGATGATGTTGTGTTGGTCTCTAATGTAAAAGATGTAAATAAGGAATTAAAGGCTGCGGGTAAAGTTTCTATTAAAACGCGCAAACCTGAACCCATTACATTCAGTCCATTGCTATTGGGGATTACACGAGCATCTCTAAACACTGGCAGCTTTATATCAGCCGCTTCATTCCAGGAAACCACTCGTGTGTTAACTGATGCAGCAGTTGAAGGTAAAACTGACTATTTGATTGGCCTTAAAGAAAATGTGATTATTGGCCGATTAATCCCCGCAGGTACAGGCGCATATAATAATCGCGACCTAATTGTAACTAAGCCTGCTGAAAAAAATGAAGCTGAAAAACAAGCTCAACCGCAAACGCAAGAGCTTGAAAGTATAGCTGATTAAGTAAATCAGTTTTAAATTGTTAAAAAGTTTGATTTAGACAAAATAATATTTGTTCTATATCGGGCATCCTTTGTAATTTTGTAGGCTATATCGGAGTTGAAATGCCAACAATAAATCAATTAGTAAGAAAAGGACGCAAGCAGAAAGCACGGAAAACTAAAGTTCCGGCGCTGAAAGCCTGTCCGCAAAAACGTGGGGTGTGTACAAGAGTGTATACAACGACCCCAAAGAAACCTAACTCAGCGTTGCGTAAAGTTGCGCGCGTTCGCTTATCAAACGGCTTTGAAGTGAATGCATACATCCCTGGTGAAGGGCATAATTTGCAAGAGCACTCAATTGTTTTGATTGAGGGTGGAAGAGTTAAGGATTTACCAGGTGTGCGATATCACGTAATTCGTGGGGTCTTGGATCCTGCTGGAGTTGAGGGTCGTAAGACTAGTCGTTCACGTTATGGTGCTAAAAAACCTAAATAGATAGAATTCTATGAGAAGAAGAAGACCAGAAAAAAGAGTAATAATTCCAGATCCAGTTTATAATGATTTAGTGGTTGCTAAATTTATTAATAATGTAATGGATGCTGGGAAGAAGAGTGTTGCTGAAAAGATTTTCTATAATGCTATCAGTCAAGTTGAGTCTAAGGCGAAAGTTAAAGACGGTTTGGAGATTTTTAGAAAAGCATTAGAAAATGTTGCACCTCTTTTAGAGGTAAAATCAAAGCGTATTGGTGGCGCAACTTACCAGGTGCCTATTGAGGTTTCTGAGAATCGTCGTTTGGCTTTGGCTATGCGTTGGATTATCAGTTACGCTAAGTCTCGCAAGGGTCGCACAATGGCTGATAGGTTATCAGCTGAACTTATTGCTGCTGCAAACAATGAGGGGTCTTCTGTTAAGAAAAAAGAAGATACTCATCGTATGGCAGAAGCTAATAAAGCATTTTCACATTTTAGATAATAATAATTTATGCAAAATATTCCATTAAAACACGTACGTAACATTGGTATAATGGCCCACATTGATGCGGGTAAGACAACCACGACTGAGCGGATTCTATATTATACTGGTCGCTTGCATCGACTAGGCGAAGTCCATGATGGTGCTGCAACTATGGACTGGATGGACCAAGAAAAAGAAAGAGGTATTACTATTACCTCTGCGGCTACTACGGCTTTTTGGAATGAAAATCGAATTAATATCATTGATACTCCTGGACACGTTGACTTTACTATTGAGGTTGAGCGTGCTTTACGTGTTTTAGATGGAGCAATTGCGTTGTTTTGTGCCGTTGGTGGCGTTGAGCCTCAGTCTGAAACTGTGTGGCGGCAAGCTGACCGCTATGGTGTTCCTCGTATTGCATTTGTTAATAAGATGGATAGGACTGGTGCAGATTTCTATAATGTAATTGAAATGATTAAGGATCGTTTAGGGGCAAACCCTGTACCCATTGTTTTGCCGATTGGTGCAGGTGATGAGTTTACTGGACTTATTGATCTTATATCGATGGAAGCTATTATTTATACGGCGGATGATGGTTCAAGTTTTGAGTCTGCTGAAATTCCATTAGATATGAAAGAAGATGCTGAAAAATGGAGATTAAATCTTCTTGAAGAAGTAGCTTCTTATGATGAGCAATTGATGGAGAAGTATCTTGAGGGGGATGTGCTACTCGCTGATGAGATTAAAGCTGCAATTCGTAAGGCTGCGATTGATGGCTCTATGATTCCCACTTTATGTGGTTCTGCATTTAAGAACAAGGGTGTGCAGAGGGCGTTGGATGCAGTGATTGACTATTTGCCGTCGCCGATTGATGTGGGTGCCGTAAAGGGTATGGATGAAGATGATGAGTCGATAGAATTATTGCGTGAGCCAAATGATGATTCTCCATTTTCTGCATTAGCCTTCAAAATTATGACAGATCCATTTGTGGGTCGATTGACTTTCTTTAGAGTTTATTCTGGTACGGTTTCGACAGGTGATTTTATTTACAATCCTAATAAGGGTAAAAAAGAACGTGTTGGTAGATTGATGCTTATGCATTCAAACAAGCGTGAAGAGCGTAAGACTGTTACTACTGGTGAAATTGCAGCAATGGTTGGATTGAAGAATACTCAAACTGGGCACACGCTTTGCAGTATTAATGACCGCATTTTATTAGAGTCAATGGATTTCCCTGACCCAGTTATATCTATAGCAGTTGAGCCGGCTACTAAGGATGATCAAGAAAATCTTACCAATGGCTTGATTAAGTTGGCTGAAGAAGACCCAACTTTTAAGGTTAAGACTAATGAGGATACGGGGCAGACAATTATTTCAGGAATGGGTGAGCTCCACCTAGAGATTATTGTTGACCGCCTGA
>JABHHG010000225.1 GCA_018671635.1 Fidelibacterota bacterium
AGATTTAAGAAAGGTATATGTTGATGAATCAGTGATTGATGGATTCACACCACCAAATTCACCAAAGGCCGAAAGTTCATGAATTTTTGTTGCTGGATCGTAAGACATAGGTCCCCAATTTTTAAAATATTATTAAAATATAACGGGGAAATTTACAGTGGTAATTCAGAATTTATGAAAAGGTCTTTACCTTATTCAATTCGTTTTTGGTTCATTTCGGGTACTCCAAAAAGTTTAACCACCCAATCTCCTAATCGGGGAGAAATTTGATTCAGAGCCAATAAAGGTTTCATTGGACCTGGATTTACAATCACTTCAGCAGAATTATTTTTGATACATTTTATAACAGCATCTGCTACATCTTGAGGTAATGATGAACCTAATAGTTTGGGTGCCGTTTGACCCGAATTATGAAACATTCCACTATCTCTGATGAACCCTGGGCATACCACTGAAATATTTACATCCGTTTGAGATAATTCTTGCCGCATGGAGTCGGTCCACATAATTAAACCCGATTTTGATGCAGAATATATTGAATTGTAGGAGACCCCTTTTTTCCCTGCCAATGATGCAACATTTATAATATGACCATTTCCTTGTTCCAATAATTGAGGCAATATGGCTTTAGAGAGTAAAATGGGTGCATGGAGGTTTGTTTTCAAGCAATTATTAATATATTCTGAAGAATAATTTTTGAAATGTTGATATTGCTCAATTCCTGCATTATTTACTAAACAATCTAACTTCCCATAAACTGAAGTGGCCTTTTCAATGAGCTGCTCAAAATTCTCAGATTGTGTCATATCTGCCATAATGGGTGTGGCTTGTCCACCTTCATCCTTAATTAGTTGGCAGGTTTTAGAGAGATTATCTATGGACCGTGCAACTGCAATAACTTTCATTCCCTTTTGGGCTAATGTTTGAGCAATAATTTGTCCAATTCCACGTGATGCCCCGGTAACAATGGCGACTTTTCCTTCCATGGTGATAAACCTCTTATTTGTATGAGATGTAATTTAACATCCATATAATGTGGATTTAGAAGATAATATTAGACAAATCAGCGTCATTGGGTTAAATTATTCCCGCTGAAAAAAATAAAAAAAGTGTAAGACAATGAATTATCTTTAGAGGAGGATATGGAAAATAAAGCTGTCAAGCGTGTAAATGTGGTGGAGGCCACATCCTTGTTAAATACAGATGCTGTAACCATTGTGGATATTCGTGATCGCCAATCATTTGAAGTTGATCATATGCAAAATGCACATCATGTAACTGGGAATAACGCAAAAGATTTTATAGATAAAACCGATAAAGATCAGCCCTTGCTGGTTTATTGTTATCATGGAAATAGTAGCCAAGTGGCTGCTGAATATTTTTCTGAAAACGGATTTAATAAGGTTTATACCCTGGATGGTGGGTTTGATATTTGGAGAACAAAAAATAGTTGAAAGTACCAAAACTTTCTGTTGATCAATTAACTGTAATAAATTCTATACTCGACCAAATCAAGAGACATACGCAGTATAATAATTCTATTACTGAGGCTGTATCATCTAATTTAGATATTTCATTAAACTATCATACACATCCTAATGAAGACTCATACTGTGTATCCATTCTCAGTGAAAAAATAGATTTACTCACCCTTACCGAAAACAAACAATCCTTTATTGAATTGGCACATATTCGTGGTATCGGAAAATCAGAGGAAGATTGTATTCCCCTCATGACTTATTTTGGGAAGAAATTAAAGGAAATTTACATTTTCAATAAACTTCCAGATGTTTATCTAAATGGGTCGTTGTACCTACAAGATGATTAGAAAGTAATCATATTACAACTTCCTTAAGCGAATATCTATACTCCCCAGGTTCCTTTCAACTCTTTGGTCCATCTCATATTTGGGGCATTATTCTTTTTCTGATTTTGGTTGTCAGTGTTCCGCTGGTTTCAAAAAAATATCTGGCTGAAAAGATTCAACACAGAATAGGCAGTTTTATTGGAATAATAGTAGGTGCTAATTATTTTATTTGGGTAGCGCTTGAAACAATTGCAGGTACATTTGAACTAAACATTCATCTTCCTTTTCAATTATGCCGTGTAGCCAATATGTTAATTCCACTTATCATGATTTCTAAATGTGACCGAGTATATCAGATTATATATTTTTGGGGGATGTCAGGAGTTTTTCAAGGATTGATTACACCGGACATTACTAATGATTTCCCCCATTTCCATTTCTTTAGATTTTGGGTGGGACATAACGGAATGATAATCGCCTTAGTATATGCAACGGTTGTGTATGGGATGCGTCCTAAAGTGGAGAGTATTAAAAATGCCTTTATTGCGCTAAACTTATTTTTACTGGCATCAGTCATTGTAAATTTAATTTTAGATGCAAATTACTTCTGGATTTGCGGAAAGCCACCTATGGCATCATTACTTGATTATTTGGGACCATGGCCGTGGTATATTATTGCTGCAGAGTTAGTAGCATTGGTACATTTTGCAGTAGCATACACCCCCTTTTATATATTAGATAGGAAGGAAAATTGATATAGTGGAACGACAAGCAATTTTATACCCATTATTTATGATGGTATTTCTCACATTCGCTGTAGTTTATGGACAATTTTATATCAATTTGAGTGCACTACGAAAAAAGGATGTACGGTTATCATTTTTTAAATTATTTAAAGGTGATAGTGATACTCCCCTTTATATGGAAGCTGCGCGAATGCATTACCGAAATATGTTTGAAATGCCAATCTTGTTTTATGTGTTAGTTTTATTTATCTACTTTTCAAATAATGTTACATCGGTTGACGTAATATTGGCATGGCTATTTGTTGGAGGCCGAATTGCGCATTCATTGGTTCGTACATTTCATTATGATGATGTTCCTATTAGATTTAAATGTTTTGCATTTACAGTCATAATTCTCACCATTCATTGGATATTGGTCACGATTAAATAGATGACTTCTCATTTATTTTGTGGTGAGAAATTAATTAAATTATATAATTATTAATAGAAGGAAATCATGGGTAAATATTTTAGTATGAATGAGCTTGAAGTGGGTACACAGCTCAAAATTAAAAAAACAAGAATAGTTGGAACGTTAAAAGTAGTCCACCATTATCCCACAACATTTACAATTGAATTTGGCGATGGGAGCTTTCAAAATTACAAAACAAATGAAGTTGAAGTAGTCAAAACTGAGGATGCATAATTGACTCCTCGTTTATGGATAATTGCCGGTTCTTTGCATATGGCATTGGCTGTAATATTAGGCGCCTTTGCAGCCCATGCACTAAAGAGCATATTGGATGAGTATTCCACAGATATTTATAAAACCAGTAATTTCTATCATTTTGTCCATTCATTAGCGCTCATTATGGTGGGAATCCTTCAGCAACAGTTTAATATAAATTTAACTATCTCAGGATATTCATTTTTCTTTGGGATGCTAATTTTTTCTGGAAGTTTATATACGATAGCATTAACCGGTATTAAAGGTTTGGGTGCAATTACGCCAATTGGAGGCCTCTTTTTTATAATTGGCTGGGGATATTTGGCATATCAGTTTTACCTTACAGCGTAATGGCATCTCCAAAATTCATACCATTTTACCCTCCTCCTGAATATTCTGAATCTCAACGGCGTAAAATATCAAGTGAATACTATGAATTGATGAATAATCGTCGAACCGTGCGTGAATTTTCATCCACACCAATTTCTCTAGAGGTTATCGATGATTGTATAAAAACTGCAAATACAGCTCCAAGTGGAGCCAATTTACAGCCATGGCATTTTTGCGTAGTCAGTGATGCTAATGTAAAATCACAAATTAGAATAGCTGCTGAAAAAGAAGAACACGAATTTTATACGCATCGGGCAACTCCCGAATGGTTAGAAGCCCTGGAACCTTTAGGCACGAATAAACAGAAAGACTTTCTCGAAACCGCCCCCGTCCTAATTGTAGTTTTTATGCAAAAGTATGGCAAACTTATAGATGGAAGACCGTGTAAACATTATTACACCCAAGAATCCGTGGGACTTGCAACCGGAATGTTGATTTCCGCTATTCATAATGCAGGCTTAGTTTCTTTAACCCACACGCCTAGTCCTATGAATTTTTTAAATAAAATTTTAGATCGTCCTGAAAATGAAAGACCATTTTTACTATTAGTGGTTGGTCATGCTTCATCTAATGCAGAAGTACCCAATATCCATAGAAAAACAATTGACCAAATTAGGACCATTATTTGATGTTTCTTTTTGAATTTCACAAATCAATCAATTTCATTCATTCTATGAGAACTAACCATATTTTAATTTTAATATTATGTAGCTCCATTCTGCTGAGTAATGAGAAGTTAAAACAGGCTCGAGTTACTGAACATATTGCGACGCAAACAATTGAATATGTAGATAATATTCGAGAGAATGGAGATACAAAAGAATATTTATTAGTACGTCAAACTAATGCTTTTTTTGTACGTGCAAAAGCTCGGTTGGATTTAGGCGAAATTGAGGAGGCATTAGCAGATATTAATATGGCTATATCGAGAGATTCTAATTTCATTGAAGCATATTATTATCGAGGCCAAATTCATTTTTTACAAGAAGCGTATGCACAGGCAATTAGTGATTTTGATGAGGTACTACAACATGAGTTATTTATGCCAGATGTAGTTGCTCGAAAAATTGAATCTCAATTTGAGATGTATAGAGATGATTCTATTTTATTAGATATTAATAGTTTTATGAACATTGCAGATTATGAACATCCATATATGGGTAAGTTATATTTTTATAAAGGGGCATTACTTTTTAATCGAGGAGACTTCGACCAGGCGTTAGAAAATATACATATGGCTATAAATTTATCTCCTGAAATATGGGAGGCTTATATGGTTCGAGGTAATATTTATAGAATTCAAGGAGATTTGGAGACGGCCTTTTTTGATTTAGATATTGCAGTAAATTCAAATGAATGTCCCCGAGAAGTATTTTTATATAGAGGTTTGGCTCATGCCACATCAAAAGATTTTCAAAACGCAATCCAAGATTTGACTAAATTTTTGCAATTAACCCCAGGATATCATCAAAATAAACCAGAAGCAATTTTACAACGTGCAATTGCCAGGTATTACGGAGGTGATTTAAACGCTACTATCAATGATTTAAATGAAGTGCTAAAGCGAAATCCTAATCATTGGCTTTCATATCGATTGTTGGGTTTAGTTTACCAAAAAAAGGAAAACCATTTTCAAGCTTTGAAAAATTTCAATTTAGCCCTCGAATATGGCGATCATGCTGAAATTTATTTATTTCGAGGAATTACTCAAATTAGTTTATTTCATTATAAAAGCGCAGCGTCTGATTTAACCATTTTTATTGATAATGTAAGCGAGAGCCATCCTGATTATGCGAATGCATTAAATAAAAGAGGGCTTTCTCTATTTTTCATGAAACGACTAGATGAGGCTTGTGTTGATTGGAGCTATTCATATTCAATAGAAAGAGATGATGATACCAAAACATTTATTAAGAAGCATTGTTTAAATTAAGATACTATTTAGGAATTTTTATTTTATCGACGGGGGAATAATGAGTAAATTTCTACCCATAATATTATAATTGATGCAAGTAAAAGGAACTGTATGTATAAAAAGAAAAAATTAGCCCAAAAGAAACATCGTAAAAATAAAGTACGATTAAAGGCTTTAAAAGTAGCCTCTTTGTCAAAGGCTAAACCTAAAAAGAAGATAGTTTCGGCCCCTGTTAAAGTAGAAAAAAAGGCTGAAGTTAAGAAACCTGAAGCTAAAAAGGTGGCTACGAAGAAGGCCCCTGCTAAAAAAGCTCCAGTGAAAAAAGCTTCAGCGAAGAAAGCTGCAGCTAAAAAACCAGTGGCAAAGAAACCTGCAACAAAGGCTAAAGCAAAAAAATAGTATCTGTTATTACATGATGCAAACTTGAAAAGCGGGATAATGTTATTTATTCCGCTTTTTTTATGGAGGTGAAATGAAGCAAAAGCATTTTATAGACATTCATAAGGGAGCTACAGCTCCATTCGTATTATTATTAATGTACGTATTAGATCAATGGGATAATACTACAGCATGGGTTTATTTTGGACTTCATGGATCTTATGGTTTGATGTGGATTTTAAAAAGTAAAATTTTCCCCGATAATTCATGGGAGAAACCCTGTTCAATTTGGTATGGACTTTACATTTGGTCTGGTCTAAGCCTTTATTGGATATCTCCATGGATTATTCTTACCGGTTATTTTAATAATGGTATTCCATTAGAGGCTTCCCCTCATTATTTGGGATTATGTATTTTCATGTTTGCTATTGGTGTGTTTTGTCATTTTTCTGCTGACATGCAAAAGTACTCATATTTGAAATTACGCCCAGGTGTACTCATCACAGATGGCATGATGAAGCGATGTAGAAATACGAATTATTTTGGTGAATTGCTTATATATTTGGGATTTGGATTATTGGCACAGCATTGGATTCCCATAGTATCGTTACTCTTTTTTATAATGATTATTTGGATTCCTAATATGAGACGGAAAGAAAAATCATTATCTAGATATGCAGAATTTGAAGAATATAAAAAGAATTCTTCGTTTATTTTTCCGTTTATCTTTTAAAATTTATACCCTGCATTAAAACTATATAAGAAAATATTTTTACCCGGATTTGACAATGCTTCGGGGCCAATACTCCATACAAATTCTAATGGTCCAATAGGAGATGTGAGCGTTGCACCCAGTCCATATCCCCATATATTTTTGTGTATTGAAATATCATCATCTGTAAATTTATTAAAGAAAATATTTGATGCTAACAATCTGAAGAAGATATCCTTCTTATATTTATATCGATATTCAATATGTGCGATTGCAGTATTAAATCCATTAAGTTGATTTTCTTTAAATCCAGTGAGTAAATTATTGCCCCCATAAATTGTTCGCCTAAATAGGGGAGTAGATTCTGAGCCGTCTTGATAGAATGATGAAATTGAAAGCGTATGGTCATTCCAAGTTGAATAGTTTTCCACAAAAATAGAATACCATGAATATTCATCGGATTCATTTCGTGCATTCATTTGACTATTTTCATGTTTAATGCTTACAATAATTCCTTTAGTGGGTAGCAACACATCATCAATGGTATCTAAATGAAGTGAATATTTAGAATATATATTTTTTTGCCAAGGAAAGGCTAAATCCTCTATGTCATCATGATAATTCTCTTCAAATTTAATATCATCAGCTCGTATTTCAACTTCTGTTGTCCAATAGTTTTTTAATAAGAGGCCGAGACCTATACCAAACCCATTTGATTCAAATGAATAGGGTAATTCTTTTACGTTTAAATTACTTTGGAGAAAGATGTCATACTTATCATAATAACTCCTGATAAAGGGGTATAGGGGAAAGTCTAAGGTTCTACTGGGGTAATAAATTTGTAATACATTTTTTCGTAATCCTGCAAATTGGGCATGTTCCTCAATCACTAATCCAGGAATGAGAGTACTATTTATTCTAATATTGATAGCACCAACAAAGCCAAAGCGATTATCCCATCTCAGCCCCGTATTAAATTCTCTCATTGGTTTTTCGGATATGAGTATTGAGAGATTAACTGTTTTATCATCATTCAATTCGATTTCATAAAAAATGGTATTGAAGTACCCTAGGCTGTATATATCATTGATTCGACTCTCTAATTCTTGCGAGTTAAAAATATCCCCGGGTTCATAGCCAATTAAACGATACAAAAATTTAAATGAAAGTTTATCATGCCCTTTGATATCAATAAATGAAATTTTAGGATTATTGACTATTGTGAGAATCTTATTATGAGAGGATTGTACTCCAACTATATCTCGAATTTTTTTCAATTCTTCTGCAGCTAATACTCCTGCGGCATAACCACGAGCGACCATAGGTAGAAATTTATCATTTGCAAAATCTGAGGAATAGAATCCAGTTAAATCTGGGCGAATAACTAAGTCAGCAATGGCTTCGTTTTCATATTCTAGTTTGTATTCATGCACACTTATGGATTGTTCCAGTACATTAATGATATTTTTGATTTGACTTGATTTTTTATTTTGCGAGGACACATTCACAGCAATTACAATATCAGCACCCATTTCTTTCACAATATCTACAGGAAGATTATTTATAACCCCACCATCAATTAATAATGAATCTCCCCATTCAACAGGAGCAAAAATAGTGGGAATAGACAAGCTTGCTCGAACAGCACGCGTAAGAGAACCACTGTCAATGACTACTTGATTCCCGGTGATTAAATCCATGGCAACGCATTTAAATGGTATGGGAAACTGAGTAAAATCATTAACTTGTTCAAATCCATGGTACCATTGACTTAGTTCCATAAGCGCAGTTTGCCCTTGAACAAATCCGGTAGGGGTAACTGGTTTTACTCCATCCAGTCCAAATTTCAATTGATATTTACCAGATTCTTTTTTTCGGAAGTAGGGGAGTCTATTACGAGGAGGTAAATCTGAGAGTACACCCTCCCAATTTGTAACTGCTCCCATTTTTTCTAATTCATGGCCTGTTTTACCGATGGCATATAATGAACCTACAATTGCTCCAAAACTGGTCGCCGCAATATAATCAACGTGAATATTTAAAGAGTCTAATACTTTAAGTACGCCTGCATGGGTAAAGCCTTTGGCTCCACCTCCAGAAAGTACAAGCCCCACTTTTAAGTGGTCAGATTCATCTACTGCCAGTAGAAAAGAAAAGGATAATATTATAGATAGGAAAATTCTGACCATAAGTTTGCTCAAGTACGACCCTCAAAATTAATGTTTTATATGACGAGGAACAACATCATAATTCTATTAATTTGGTCCACATACAAACTCGCCCCAGTTATAAAAACCAGGGCGAGAACTCCTTCAAGAGTAAAAGGCCAAGAAGCCTTTGTTTATTTTAGTAACATCACTTTTTGACTGGAAGTGAAATTATTTGAATTTGCAGTAATGATGTAGAGTCCAGATGAAAGTTCATTTGCATTCCAGATAAACTCATGATTACCACCATCTAATTGTGAGTTGTTTAAAGTACTTACAATTTGCCCCAACATATTATAAACAGAAACATTTACGAAGTCACTGTTGGGTAATGTGAGTGAAAATGTAGTACTTGGATTAAACGGATTTGGATATGCTTGACTTAATTTAAATTCATTAGCATATTGAACATCCATTTTCCCTGATGAGTTTGCAACAATTACATCTATAATATCATATTCACTATCAATAGTGAATAGAATATCAGATTCAGGCGCAATTATTACAATATGTGAAATTCCATTTTCAGTAACCGATTGGGCAATGAGAGCATACTCTGTTAATTGAATATTGGCATTTTCATCATGGGATATTTTTAATTCAATTCCAGCAATAAAGCCATTAGAATGTAGAAGTAACGCCCCATCGTCTTTAAAGAATTCAGCTTTTTCTGCATCTATGGTTCTATTATCAAGAATAAGATTAATGATAAGAATAACATCCAGTACATTGAGTGAGCCATCATCATTTAGATCACCTAATTGATAGTTAGGTGTTTCTGACCCAAGAATCATGTTCACTAACATAACAATATCAAGTACATTGATTTGTTCATCAGTATTTACATCACCTTGGGCAAAGGGTGTACCTTCGGTGGCTACACACACTTCTGCCGTTTGGTAAGATTGAGATTCTTCATACAGAGCAGAAACTGAATAACAGTAAGTGGTGCCTGCAAGATAATCTTCGTCTACATGGAATGTATTTTCTACATAGGCAATATGTGAACCATCCTTAAATATATTGTAGCCCAAAATTTCTTCTCGTGATTGTTGATTGTTTAAACTAACCATTATGGGTAAATGTTCAGCTCTACGTTCACGTTGTTCATAAGTTAATTCATTATCATTCGATGATATGACTTCACCTGAACAGTCACCACCATCATTGTCGTAGCAAGTTAAGTCACAACCGTAGGCTTGATCTTCACAATCACCAACACCATCACCTATCCAAGCTTCATAACAACAATCACCATCACCTGAACAATCTTCAACATATCCAGCAGAACAATTATTTGTATCAGCTTCACATTCACCAGCATAATCAATTCCGACATTTTCACATTCTGCAAAACATGGGTTAGGGTACGTATTTCCATCTACTCCACATACAGGATCCCATATTTCCCCACAAATGCAATCGTCACCTCCTCCATCGTCACCGGTATTCCCATCACATTCAGAATATTCATTTTCACAAAGAGTATCCCATGCAGTTGTACAACAATAGGGGTCAATGCTAATTACATAGCCATAGCAATCATCACTATAAGGTGCTTCAGCTACACAATCATAAACATTAGGTTGATCCCATTCAACCATAATACCGTTATCAGTTTCCACCACTGTTAGATATTCAGGTATAGATGCATCATCACTAAGTGGTACTCCAATTGTTGTAGAGAATGTAAATTCATCGTTCGCAACGCAATCATTTTCACAATCAGTTATGGAGCTATTACCCCATGTAACCATAAATGAAACAATAGTACCATCAGGAGTATCAGAATCAGCTTCAACCATGAATTCAGCATCATAAGATGTGCCAGCAAAAATCGCATACCATGTATTTGCATTCATATCACTATTAATAGACACATATTCACTATTGGTGGAAATTGTGGCACCAGGGTACCAATTAAAGTCAGCACTTCCTTCATTTGCACAATTCACAATTATAGTTGCAGATTCACCTGCATCCCACGTGCCATTACCATCTGTATCAATAACCTGTGGATTTGAAGCCACAAAAACTGGCGCATGTGCTTCTATTATGAAATCATCTTCCCAGCTGCCTTGATCATTATAGAATTGTGCAGAAAAGTGAATCATATGTCCATCTGGAATAGACTCAGCAACGGAGAAAGTGATTGGAGTTTCAGTTGTAGCTGTTTCATTAGCGATAGCATAGGCTATTTGAGAAGAGCTATTAGTAAATGTTATAAATTCATCTGTACTTGTTACATTAACATTTACAGCGTTTGTATTATCTATACCAACATTTTCAACTAATATATTTATAGA
>JABHHG010000054.1 GCA_018671635.1 Fidelibacterota bacterium
GTCTTGAGTGAATATTTTCACCGTTGCACAGGGTTCACCATAAAGGATATGCTTTGCATGTTGAGAAAGTTGAGCCGTAATAATTAGATAAGCCCACGTGGGAACTGGAACGGAAGTACACCCCTTAATTAACACCCGTTTTTCATTATAATCAGACCATTTAATTTCACTCACTAATTGCCGAAATGGCTTTTCTTTTATAATGCCATCGGTGAGAAAATTATCTAAGTAAATGGTCTCCATTATTCCCAAGAGCCTTCTTCTTTTGCAGGAGTTTCAGGTTTTTCACTTGATGCAGGAAAACCCAATTTAACTCTAGCTTCATCACTCATCATTTCAGCGGCCCATGGTGGGTCAAAAGTCACTTCAACATCTGCCATATCTACGGAATCATTCATTTCTAATTTTGATTTAATATCCATAGCCATTACATTTCCCATTGAACAACCGGGAGTGGTTAAGGTCATGATGATATTTACATCAGAATTTCCAGATGAATTTTTAGAAATATTAATACTGTAGATGAGTCCAAGACTCCATAAGTCTACTGGAATTTCTGGGTCAAAGCATTGTTTAAGAACATCAATTACTTCATTTTCAGTTACCATTGCCATATTATCTCCTTACACCGCTACCTTGCGGAATCGATTCACTGTTTTTACTACTTTTTCAATTGTGTATTCAATTTCAGTTTCTGTATTAAATCGTCCAATCCCAAAACGAATTGACGCATGGGACTGTTCCTTATTTAGCCCCAATGCTTTTAGTACATGAGAAGGTTGTATGCTGGCAGATGTGCACGCAGATCCACTAGATAATGCAATATCTCGCATACTCATCATTATAGAATCACTTTTCGTAGAGGGGAAGCACACATTCAAATTTCCAGCTAATCGATTATCCATTGAACCATTGATACGTAAATTGGGTATTTCAGATTTAAGCCCATTGAGAAGTTTATCCCGAAGTAATGAAATTTGGATTGATTCATCATCCATCAGTTCCCGTGAAATTTCACAGGCTTTTCCCAGTCCCACAATATTATGGACGGCTAATGTGCCTGAGCGAAAGCCTTTTTCATGACCGCCCCCATGAATAATTGCGGTTAATTCTATCCGTGGATTCTTACGCCGTAAATATAATGCTCCACATCCTTTGGGTCCATAAATTTTATGTGCAGAAAAGGAAAGTAAATGAATGTTCATTTTTTCTACATCAATGGGAATTTTGCCTACAGATTGTGCTGCATCTATATGGAAAATTAAATTATTATTTTTGCAAATTTCACCAATTTCAGCAATGGGCTGAATGACTCCAATCTCATTATTTGCATGCAATACAGAAACTAAAAAAGTGTCTTCGCGGATAGCCAATTTCAATTTATCCAAATCAATAAGACCATCACTATTTACAGGTAAATAGGTAACTTCGAATCCAGAATTTTCTAAAAATTCGCAAATATCTAAAACCGCTTTATGCTCGGTCTTGAATGTAATAATATGTTTTTTTATGGATTCAGTTTTGGCTGAACCTTTCAGCGCTAAATTAATTGATTCAGTAGCACCACTGGTAAAAATAATTTCTTGGGGAGTTGCGCTAATTAGATTTGCCACTTGCTCCCGCGCAATATCCACAGCTTCTTCAGCTTCCCATCCGAAGGCATGGCTACGGCTTGCAGCATTCCCAAATTTATGGGTGAGGTAGGGCATCATGGCATCCAAAACCGCAGGGTCTAAGGGAGTAGTGGCTTGATTATCCAAATAAATTTTGTTCATTAGTTTACGGTAAAAGGCGAAAGAAGTTGGAACTTAGGAATTTCAACTTTGAGAAAATGCCCATCTTCTTGCTTAACTTGATAGTGACCTGTCATCATTCCAAATTCAGTTTCTAGGGGACAAAAGCTATTATAGCTAAATGATTCACCGGGTTTGATGGTGGGTTGTTTTCCAATAACACCTTCACCGTCAATAACTTCAAGTTTTCCAAGTGCATCGGTGATTTCCCAATGCCTATCTAATAGCTTGAAAGTAATATCGCTTACGTTAGTTATGGTAACCCAATAGGCGAAAAAATATCTGGGGATGTCAGGGTTTGTATGTTCTGGAATAAACTTACTCACCACTTGAACCTTAATGCCTGCGGTAATGGCTTCGGGAATTTTTTCTGATTCAATCACAGAATATTCACTTTCATATTTTCATCATTGGGCTGAATCTCACCAATAATATGGGATGCCAATGTTCCATTAGATTTTAGGGCATTCACCAAAGCCTCTGCCTTTTCTGGAGGTACAGACATGAGTAAACCACCAGAAGTTTGGGCATCCGCTAACATATGTAATTGAAATTCTGCTAAATGTTCAGCGAAACTTATATCATCCTGAACAAATTCTAAATTTCGTTTTGTTCCCCCAGGAATAACTCCATCCTGGGCCAATTCAAATACACCATTCATAAATGGCATGGCATCAAACTCGATAGTTGCAGAAACATTACTGCCTTTGCACATTTCTAAGAGATGACCTAAAAGTCCATAGCCGGTAATATCGGTACACGCATTCGCACCCACTTCTGCCATGGCCTCTGCCGCAGATTTATTTAATGTACGCATGGTATCAATGGCAGTCTTCATAATACTTTCATTGGCTATGTGGCGCTTGATGGCAGTGGAAATTATTCCCGTGCCCAATGGTTTAGTCAATACCAATAAGTCGCCAATTTTGGCAGTATCATTTCGCGTCAATTTATCTGGATGTACTTCTCCCGTAACCACCATTCCATATTTGGGCTCTTTATCTTTTATAGTATGTCCACCTAAAATTGGGATTCCTGCTTCTTTGGCAATATCTACACCGCCATTTAAAATATCAGTGAGTACAGATAGGGGGAGTTCATCAGAATTAAATGCGGCCACATTTAAAGCAAATAGGGGAGTGCCCCCCATGGCATAAATGTCAGAGAGTGAATTGGCTGCTGCAATTTGCCCAAAAGTAAATGGATCATCAACAATGGGCGTAAAAAAGTCAACACTTTGAATAATGATTCTTCCATCATCTAAAGTATAAACGGCTGAATCATCTGAAGAATCAAATCCAACGGCACCCTTGGCCAATTTAGGTTGGTGTATCTTACTAAGCACTACTTCCAGGTCCGCCGGACCCAGTTTGCATGCTCAGCCTGCACCGGAGCTATACTGTGTTAATTTTATATTATCTGCCATGGGGAAATTTAGGCATATTTTGCCTTTATTCAGCGGGAAGTATTCTTTAACATTTATTGACTGACAGGCCCTAGTGTGTTTCGTAGTAGAATGATATGCCGTAAGCAAATTTGCATGGCTATAAAAAGTAAAAGTATCGCCCACCAATATTTTCGTAGTATTTGGAATTTCCATTCGATTCATTTTTTGATATATTGCTTGATGCTTTTTAGCATAAGTATTTATCTATCTTCACAGTATACTATTTTAATAACACGACAACCATAATACCAATATAGATACAGACTTTTTTTATTTTTTTGTTAGATAAAAAATTCTAATTTTTATGGTTGTTAATAAATATAAATAAAAGGAGTAATGAATTGAATAAGATAAAATTAATATTAATTTGTTTTAGTCTAATCTTAGTTGGCTGTGATGAGGATTCTGTACCAACAGTATCAACGGCACCTGAAGATTGTAACGGGATTGTGGGTGGAGTTTCAGTAGTAGACTGTGCAGGAGTTTGTGGTGGTACTGCGACAGCAGCTGATTGTACTGCATGTAGCTCCGATACCTATGATTGTGATGGTACATGTGATGGTTCAGTAGCAATAGATTGTGCAGGGGTTTGTGGTGGTACTGCGACAGCAGCTGATTGTACTGCATGTAGCTCCGATATCTATGATTGTGAGGGTACATGTGATGGTTCAGTAGCAATAGATTGTGCAGGGGTTTGTGGTGGTACTGCGA
>JABHHG010000198.1 GCA_018671635.1 Fidelibacterota bacterium
GTTTCATTTAAGGGTTGTTCTGGTAGAGGGTAAGTAGGGGATGTTAATTGCCATAATTGAGGGAGGGACTGATTATTATCATAAGAATTCATGCTATAATCTGGACTGTAAAAATCATTATCCGTTTTAATCCAGCCATCATCTATAGTCCACCCATCTAAATTAGAATCAAAGGTATCTAAAAAATATGTGGTTTGGGTCCGAGTAGATACTGTTTGATTCCCTTGAGAGGTTATTTCTCTTTTAAGAATTTCATCTTGAATTTTTAAACGAGATTGAATCTCAAACTTCTTTTTAAAATGACTTTTTCCTGAAGCAATATTAAGCAGTATGAATACTATAGTAAAAAATAGAAATATGTTTTTTTGTTTTATCATCATTACCCATTAATTTTAATGTATCAGAATTGAGCTATTCTATAGAATTAACCCAATGAAAGTAGTATAAATTTACATGAAAACAGAATGTTTTGGAAAAGATTTGAAGTATAAAGTTGTTACAAAGATTCTTCTATTAGTTTTCACATTAATCACCTTCATTTTTCCAAGACCCTATGTGCTGGTGGTTTCATTTGATGGATTTAGGCATGATTATTTAGATAGATTATCAACACCTAACTTTGATAAATTAAAATCAGAGGGTAGTTCAGCTGAATCCCTCATATCCGTATTTCCATCATTTACATTCCCTAATCATTATTCGATAGCTACGGGTACTTATGCTGGTACACATGGTTTAATAGCCAATTCATTCTACAGAAAAGATTTTAATGCCTCATATTCCATGCGTAAAAAAAATACCGTTGTTGATGGGAAATGGTATGGTGCTGAACCTATTTGGGTGACAGCAGAACGACAAGGCATTAAGTCTGCAATATTTTTTTGGGTGGGTTCAGAAGCAGAAATCAACGGATATAGACCCTCAATATATGAAAACTATGATGGAAGCATTCCCTTTTCTCAACGGGTAGATACTGTATTTGATTGGTATTCACTACCGCATGAAAATAGGCCTCAATTATGTATGTTGTACTTTAATGAGCCAGATCATTTGGGACATGTATATGGACCGGAATCTGCTCAAGTCGATAGTTCAATTATTGAAATGGATGCGCTACTCGGTACTATTATGGCTAAAATTAATGCTTCCTCAATAAAAGATTCTTTAAATCTAATAATTGTTAGTGACCATGGCATGACCACAATTTCAAAAGATAAATACATATATTTAGATAAATATGTGAGAGGACTTTACGATTTACGAATAGATGGAAGCGGACCTATTTCGCAACTTTTTTTACGTCCAACGAAGTCAGCTCGTAAAAAATCAATTTATCGTCAATTAAAGCGAATTCCAAATATGCAGGCTTACCTGGAAGAAGACATTCCTTCTGATTTTAGAATTGTAAATGAAAATACCGGTGACTTTTTATTAGTTGCAGATGAGGGATGGTCAATCTTTGAAAATAAAAAAGCATCTGTAGATTTTAATCCAATTGGTATGCATGGATATGACCCACAATTGGAGAATATGAAATCTATTTTCATAGCTTCAGGAGCTAATATTAAATCCAATATTCAAATCAAATCTATTGAAAATATTCATATATATCCTTTATTGTGTAATTTGCTTGAGATTGAAGCTTATGAAGAAAGTGAAGGGAAGTCTCACGTTTTAGAGGTTATTCTAAAATAATGCAATTATTTTATAGTACAAATATTTCCAACGGAAAAATTGTTTTGTCTAAAACGGAATCTCACCATTGTATAAAAGTGCTACGGAAATCAATGGATGATACAATAATGGTTGTGGATGGTGTGGGGAATTTATATTCAACAAGATTGATTGACACAAACGCTAAAGCATCCATTCTTGAAATAACCAATATTCAAAAAGGGTTTGGAAAACGGAAAAATTACCTTCATATTGCAATTGCACCAACAAAAAATATGGATAGATTGGAATGGTTCCTTGAGAAAGGTGTAGAAATTGGTATTGATGAAATCACTTTTATTCAATGCATAAATTCTGAACGCACTAAAATTAATATGGAACGCTGTAATAAAATTATAATGTCCGCAATGAAGCAATCATTAAAAGCATATTTACCAAAATTAAATCTAATAGTAGGCTTTAACGACTTCATTAAGGGTAATCATTCTGTTGAAGCAAAAAGTATAGGATTTTTAGGGACTGGGAAATCTATGCCTATAACTGATATCCACAAAAATAAAAATTCTCATATTGTTTGTATTGGGCCCGAGGGTGACTTTTCAATTGAAGAAGTCCAATTGGCAAAAGAAAATGGATTTCAGTGTATCTCATTGGGAGATAGTCGTTTACGCACTGAAACAGCAGGGGTGGTGGCATCCACATTAATAAATTTATGAGTAATTCAGTACATTCTAGATGGATGAAATTAGCCTTAAATGAGGCGATGAAAGCATATGACAAAAAAGAAATCCCAATTGGCGCCATCGTTGTAAAAGAAAATCGAATTATTGGTCGTGGCTATAATCAGAGGGAGAGCCTGAATGATCCCACAGCACATGCTGAAATTATTGCCCTAACATCCGCAGCAAACACTTTAGAAAATTGGCGCCTAAATGATTGCATACTGTACGTAACGAAAGAGCCATGTCCTATGTGTGCAGGAGCTATTATGAATGCGCGGATTTCTCATATCTATTTTGGAATGTATGACGAAGAAGCTGGATGTTGTGGCTCATTGTATCAGTTGTGTAGAGACCCTCGATTTAACCATCAATCCGTGGTTCAAGGTGGAATTATGGAAGCTGACTGTATTTCACTAATCAAATCATTCTTCTATGAACAACGATCAAAAAAATAAACTAAAAATGATTACAAACCATTACAATTAATGAATGGTTGCGTTCGACCAATTCCATTTAATTTATTGGTACATTAAATCGAAGTTATTTTTTGTCCAAGAAAAATGACTCCTTTTTGTTTTGTTTGAGCCCCGGTGAAAGTCGGGGCTTTTTTTATATCAATACGTCTTGTTTCCCGTTAATAAAGTATAATAATTTTGTACTTGTTAAAGCCAATGTAAATTGATTATAGAGAGGTGTCCGAGTGGCTGAAGGTGCATGCTTGGAAAGCATGTTTGGATGCAAATCCAACGGGGGTTCGAATCCCCCTCTCTCTGCAAATTGTTAAACCTACCTAAAATTGACGTTTGAAATCAGATTAAATGATTTTATATTAAGTGATACGTATATAGCACTCTTGTGAAAAAGAAATACATTTATAATTATATTATGGTTACGCTTCTGATTCTGCTCCAATTTGCGTGGACAAATACACCTGCAATTGGCAGTATTTTTTCCATCAGTGGATTTGTGCAAATTGTCTCTACTGATCGGGATGTACCGCCAAGCCAAGCTGTAAATGGAAGAACTATTTATAGTGATGATATTATAAGAACTGCGAAAGATTCATTTTGTAAGATTATTTATAATGATCGAACCACACTAGTAATCGTAGATCCCTCTTCAGAAATTAAATTAAGTGACTCTCAATTATCTCGAAATATCCACCTTCATTTTGGTGGAATGTATTTGAAAAATGCGCGAGCAAACAGAAAAAAATCCTTTATTTTTACAAAATCTAGTCAAATAAAGTTGAAACCGGTTGAGTTGTGGATGGCGGTAAGTGAAGATGGTGGTGATGAAGTTCATATTATAAAACATAATTTAGAGGTATTCAATTTACACCAAAATAAAAAAATGAAAATTGTTTCAGGTAATGTTGTGTACTCTTATAAAGATGGTTTTTTTGAAACGATAAAGTCCAATCTTGATGAATTACCGTCATACTTATTTAATTCTCAACTTTTGTCATTGCATGATAAAAAAAAACCAGAAGAATTTAAGATTCAAGAAATCAACTATAGGTCTCACGATTTAATTCCTTTATTTGGCCTTGGTAGATGGAGAGAAAAAACTATTATTGAGCCCAGTGGTTTTGGTATGGACCTGCTTGTTGGGAAAATGGATATTGGTTCAGATACATACTCTAAAATAGGAGTATATCCTCGATATAATACTCGAAATTTTAATTTAAAATTTAATCTTGATGGATATTTACTCTCTGGGAATAGTTCCATTGACTTGAATAAAATAGATGACGTCTATGATGTATTTGATCATTTATCATATTTACAGTATTCTTCCAAACATCGTAATTTTTTGGTAAAAATAGGTAGTATTGATGGGATATCATTCGGACACGGAAATTTGGTGAAAGAGTATTCTAATATGCTTGATTACCCCAGATCTAAAAAAACCGGTGTATATATGTTCCTTACTACCGACACTCGAAATTTTAGTGTAGATTTATTTACGGCGAGTTTACGTGATTTTAATGAGGGTGGTGGAGTTGTTGGGCTTCACGGGTCTATGTTTTTGTCTGAATATTTTCCATTAACAATTGGCTTAGGATTTGTGAGAGATTTTAATCAATTTGCTTCTGTTAAAGATTTTATTTCTGATGAAAATATATTAAATAAAAATTTCTCGCGAGGTATCACCGCTTGGGAAATAGATTTTACTATGGACGTATATCATAATTTTCTGTTTGATATTTATGCATATGGTGAGTTGGTAGGTTTATGGTTTCCTGAAACACATTACTATGTGCGTGAAGAAGATACTATCGAAAGTGAAGGGGCATTACCTGGATTGGAAGGATTGCCCAAAAGCATTTTCCGTGATGGCACATGGGGTATAAATTTCCCTGGAATATGGGTTAAATATCATCATTGGTGGGAATTTAAATTTGCCCTCAATTTAAATTCAGCATTACATATCCCCCAGTATTTTGGTACAACTTATGATTATGAACGAGTGCGATATACACAATATCAATCTGATTTAAATGAACATGCAACTGATGCTCTAGAGATGGTAATGGTCTATTCGTTAGACGATGATAAAGAAATTAATGATTTAGCAGATGAAAAACTTCCATTCCTTTTACCCAAAGATATTCACAGTATGACCGACCATTCTCAAATTAAATTTCCCAGTTTAGGTTATTCATTTGAAGCAGTTTATCATTTTAAAAAATTAGTGGATGCCAATTGTAGTTTTTCACTTTTTAAAGATTATACAGATTCTAATAGTGATAGCTTTTATAATTATCATTTGAGTTTAGCGTTGCAAGATAATGTTTTAGAGTATGTTTCGGAAGCAAAAGTATATTATACTCAATTTTTTACAAATGCTCCATTTGATAATGAAATCTATCATGAGAATATGCTTAGGGGTGTAAAACTTGGATTTAAAATTATAAAGAGCATTTCTATAGTTGTCGATTACCATGATGTTTTCTACGATAAAGAACCTGACGGTATAGTAGATTTGGTGAGAACGGGTGGCATTGATTTGAAGCTGAACTTTTAATGAATATTAAATTTAGAGCATTTGCATCGATTTTAATTGGAATGACCTTGATTGGTGCTTCAGTAGGTTTTTTAACA
>JABHHG010000181.1 GCA_018671635.1 Fidelibacterota bacterium
AAACCTGAAAATTCATATAATCTCGTCTCCAACTTGGTCTGCCCAAACATCATTGTGAGTGTAAGTAGTATTATAAGTTTCTTCATTGTTTCTCCTTAAAATTCAGCCCGTAATATACGCAACTTCTAATAAAATTGGTGTGCCCCCTAAAACACACGAGGAGGAGGGTTAAAAGGGGCACTGGTAAAAAGACATCCCCCGTTCCGAAGGATGCCCTTATTAGTATATACGAGATGGGTGGACGAAATAAGACAAACTATTTTCAAATAAATAGGTTTGTCGAGGAGAAATAAATTTAACTTTTTGGTCATTTGGGGTATATTTGGTAAGTTTACTAAACATCAGGAGCGGCAATATTGCCCACCAACCGAGAATTATCCACGGTGGTTCAGCGAGTGCTGGATGTGCCCAATAGGGAAAACATAAGGCTACATTTGTGTAGTTTTTTTATGCCTGATGTGTGAACCTAAACAAAAGGAGAACACAATGAAACGAAGTACCTTTCTTAAGCTAACCACTACATTTATAACAGGTGTTATTGCCTTATTTAATTTTCCTCTAAAGTTAAAGCAGAGTAATAATATTATTTGGTATGCAGATGAAGGTTATTATGGTTTTGAATTGCATGATGTTAATCCTTATAATGTATCTGAATTCTTAGAATTTAAATGGTGCTTTTGGGGATTATAGTATTTAATTTATTTTATTATTAAATGGAAAATTATTATGGTTGAGATTGAAAGAAGTGATGAAGAAGTTGTAGAGCAATCTGTCAGCCGTGTGAAAGGAATAATAAAGTTTTTCACTAAAAAGAGAACTTTTGGGAAGACTAGGAAAGATTAATAATAATTAACTTATATGGAGTGAAGTATGAAATCATTAATTAAAAAATTTACATTGTTTATAACATTTTTCTTGTTAATCCAAAATTGTGAAGAGCAGCCAACAGAAACAGTGGCTCAAGTTGATACATGTATAGCATTGTCCACAGTATCATCTGATGCAGCAATGGCATATCAAGCATCAACCTTAGATATAGCTTTATGTACAGCAAATGTAGAAGCATATCAATCTGCTTTAAGTTCAGAGTGCATGGGGTTTAGCACGTCAGGTTTAGAAATATATGAAGGCCTTTGTGAACAATTAGTCTCTGAAGATACAGATTCCGATGGTGATGGCATACCTGATAATGAAGATGATGATGATGATAATGATGGAATACTTGATGCTGACGATGCCGATGACGATGGCGATGGAATATCTGACGAATGTGAATCCTTGATCTTTAATTATTTTGTTAGTAATATTTTGTATGAATCTAATGATTCTGATTTGGCACTCTGTACAGCTACTTCTGTTACATATCAAGGTGTTTTAGATGCAGGGTGTAGTAGTGAGGATTTCTCAGATGAAGGATTTGCCACATTAAATGCAGAATGTGATGTAATTGCAAATAATGCTGAAAATACATGTGATGAAGGGACAGGTGAAGAATGTGCAACTGCATATGTTACTGAAGCAAACGAAGCATTTTTTAATTTTATGATTAATGGTCCTGAAAGTGGAGAATGTGATAATGTGGCTGAAGATGGAACTGCTGGTGAAATGGTTCAAGAATGTTTGAATATGGAAGAAATAGAGTATAAGTATGATAAAGCTCTTGAAGTCGCACCAGATCATAAAGGTGCAATATTTGGTAAGGCTTATATGGAGCTTTTTCAGATTAGTCAAGATCCATTATTGAAAACTACACTAGAGGAGTGGGAGACATGTATTAACACTTTTGATTTTGGTGATGATCCAGAAGAGAATGAGGATTTTGATGGTTATAGTGAGATGCCAAGATCAATTTTTCGAGGTCGTGAATTAGAATTAGGAATTCCTAATACTAGTACATTCTTTAGATTTGATCCAATGCGAATATTTAATTTTATACCTATGATTACTTCTCATGAGGATCTTTTACTGAGAAGTAGTGAAGATTGCCCAGAAATCAGCTCTTTACAGGTTCTGTTAGAAAATGTTTTCTTGTCACGGTTAACAAGTGCAATAACTAAATTTGATCAAATATTAGGTGTAGATTTTGTATTTACTATCACACCAGAAATGATAGATGATCCTGAAGGGGAAGTTATTAATCTTGATGATACAGAGATATATCTCATGAAAGCATTTCTACATCAAATAAGAGCTATTATATATGCTGTGATAACTTATGATGTGAATGTACCTTATTATGATATCGTTGATGAGTTGATTGAAGGTGAAGGACTTCCAACTACCGATATGGATTGGTCTTGGTTATCAACGAATTCTACTTTATTGACAATTCGTAGTGGACAAGAAGACTCATGGCCAAATGCTCATGCAGATTTAATTAATGTTTTAAATAGTATAGAGGGTGCCTGGAATTTTTTAGAATCAGATACAAATGATGAGAATGATGCAATACAATCAGATATGGTAGAATCTGACTCTGAAGATGAAGATAATATGACAGTTCCAGAGGTTATAGAAGAGCTTCGTACTATTCTTAATGATGTGTATACATTAGAACTGGATTTTGGTGACTGTGATATGGAATGCAATTGGATTGATGATCAATGGGGTGGTTGGGAGGATTGTACTGAAGAATGTGAAGAAAATATTGTTGAAGTTGATTTGAATATTAATAACTTTTTAACAGATCCTCCTCAGAATTTAAAAGAAATATTACCTACATTTACAGCGACTACAGAAACGTGTGAAGATAGAGACTATGATTATGATGATGGATATTGGGAGTATCAAATTTCAATTGATATTTCCTCAATACCAATTGAAGGTGACTATAACGATTATTGGTTTGATGGAAATTGTGAATTTCATGATAATGATGAGGAGGGTGGATCTGAAGATAGCATGACAGTGAATTTTTGGGGTAGTAGCCACGAAGAATTAGAAAATCAGGTTAGTAGTCAGATGCTAACTATTTGCAACGAAATCGTATCATCAAATGGGAATAGTAATTTAGAAATGTTTAATTTAGGTTTTTCGATATCGGCATATGAGTCTAATGATTCAGGGACCATTACCATGCAAGAAGGTGATTATTATAACATAGAAACCTATGAGATTATTGAATGGGGTTGTCCTTTTATTAATTTTGAAGCTACTACTTGTGATGAATGGAAGGCTGACTGGGATTATACTGTTGGAGGACTATTCTCTAATATGACGCAGTCTAAATTCTTTCAAGATATAGTAGGAGAAGATATTGATGAAGAAGATTGCTCTGAGATGTTAGAAGAGGGTATAGAATTTGGTGATTAGTTCATTGAATATTTTGAGAGGAAAAGGGAAAGCTAAGTCTTTCCCTTTTTTTTTATACTTTTTATTAATTAGTAACTGTTTTGCTCAGCTCGGCATTGAGGGTTGGTTGCATCCTAGAACGACATTATTTTTTCAAGCTGATTCCAGTAGTTTTATAGAATACTTTCATAATCAGCATATTGGATTAATTAATTTTAATGA
>JABHHG010000085.1 GCA_018671635.1 Fidelibacterota bacterium
AACCGAATTTACTTTTACTGAAGAACCCAATTAGGGGCCATTCTGAATGAAAATCAAATTGGTGAATACCAATAAGAGTCATTACACCTGCGAGAGCCAGTTGACCCTCTCTTGATTCTGTCCAATTACACATTTTATTCATCATCATTTAAATCACCTTATTGTCCTATGACACTCCCATTGCCGATTGAACCTTGCACATGGTTGCCTAATATAGCATTAGGGGAGGGAGACCATTGTTCTGCACTTCCAACCCATTGGTCGACACTACCTGGAACCATCATTCCTGAATCTATATGTGAATTCCAAGGGTCTTCAATACCAGACACCATAGTATTAGTCCAAACAGGACCTGTCTCATCTATAGTAGGGTCTTCACCACTATTAGAATTTGCGGGAGCGTATGCATGGTCTGCATTCCACTCTTCTTGGTAATCTTGACCTTCTGCTGCATGGCCGATAACTCTTCCATCATCACCATGCCCAACTAGGCTAGCATCTGATTCTTCAGCACCTAGGCCGAATGTAGGTAGTCCTGCTTCAACTAGGAGTCTTCCGAGACCCATACCTGCAATAACTACACCTGAAATTTGAGTTGCACTTCTTAGGGCTGGTCTTTGAACTCTTCCCATAAGGCCATAGCCATAAAGTCCAGCACCGATTAGGAACTGAATTGAGGATGCGGCAATATTACCGATTTTTCCTGAGAATGAGATTCTTGAAGCAACAACACCACCGAGTGTAGCGCCGACAACAATACCTGCGATACTGCCATATAGGGTTTCCATTTGTGCTGCACCGATTGCGATTTGTGGGAGTTCTTGTGCCGTTTCTATTAGTTCCATTTTAGTTCACCTTCATTGTTTTGCTATATTTTATATTGCCTCAAACGACTATATAAAGACTCCTACCTAAAACCTCCTAGTCTTATGTAGTTTAACGCCATTCATATTTACGCTAGGATTGTGATTTAAATTACCGATAGATGAAGTAAGAGGATTTGAAACCCTATTACCTAATGTATCAAAATTAGAATTATTAATTGTTGCAGGAGTCCAAGCATTACCTCCTAGGTGGGAGGCATTCTTAACTAATTCTGCCTCAAATCCAGTTTTAGGGTTTCCTGCAAGTAGGATATTCATCCCATTTGAAATTTTAGCATGGCCTTCTGCACCCAACCTATCTACAGTTTCTGAACTATATGATAAGGGAGTAATAGTAGTAATTGGGTTATTCAACATACTTACAGATTGAGAGATTGGAAATCCTGTTTCAGCACCTTGTTTAGTGATGGTATGTAATTCATAAGTTCTTCCATAATTAGAAACTACGCTGTGCATGGCATTCTTCATGATGCCACCTTTTAGGCTATTTTGAATTGCAAGGTCTAAATCCATAGTTATAAGTTATTGTTTTTGATATTTAAAGATTACTTAATAACCAAGTTCAAGTATTGCCAAAGGTTCATGATAGCCTAATTTATATACAATGTGAATTATAGATGTTGCAAGTTGATTAAAGTTATTAATATCAGGGAGGAAATAAGTATCATCTAAATCTAGTTCTTCGTATCTATGGTTATATGTCGCACTATGATTTATTTTTTCTAAAACTGTAGTAAAACTCCACCTATCATATTTCAAAGAATCTAAATAATAATAATTTTCTATATAAATCTCAGAACCTCTATGGATTACTTCAACTAAATATAAATCTTCAACCTCTCCATCAATCAATTTATGGTTTTTCAAACCTACATTACTAAACAGTATATTATAGTTATTCTCAAAAACTTTAGTATCCTCATAATCTCTATTGACATCAGACCAATATCTAATACTCATCCAATCTCCCAAATCTGAAATATATATTGAAGGTGCCTGTTCTTGGGTATTAGAGGAATATGACATTGAGTTACCCTCAATATCTAATTCATTACTAAATATTTTTTCCATATTAACACCTATATTTGCACAATATTCTCAAAAGAATCCCAACATTCCCAAATAGTAACATATAATAAATTCCATTTTATTGCCTCCAAATCATCCTCTACACCTAAATAATACCTATCGCCAAATTGTGAGTTATTCATAAATCTATGGTGTGTGATTCTGTGTGCAATTGCATTTGTAGGCCAACCATAATAATCCCATGATGGTTTATTCTCAGATTTACCTAAAATCTTAACTTCAATTATAGTAACATCTTCATCAATCACACCCACACTCATGTAAATGTGTGTATATTTAGGTTTAGATGAGGGGCTATTTTTAATACTAAATACAAAATGGTAATCTTCATCATATTTATCTTGCATCATATTATGGAATTTCCAACCATCATCCCACATTTGGTAATATTCCACCTCATCAATCCAATTTCCTGCTTGATTATCCTTTCCTGTAGCAATACTCGACCATATATTAGGATAGTTCACAGGCTTAAAATCTTGAGCAGTATACAATTCATATACCCCCACCAAATGTAATCCACCAATCATCAAGCCTTTCTAACAAACCATTATAATTTGCTACATAACCTAACCATCCCTTTTTAATATATTTGGCATCTTTTAGTGCATAGTAATATTTTGAATCATATGACATCATATTATCTTTTACACTTTGTAATTCATTACCTTTAGGCAAGTCTTTAGTTATGAATCCAACCCTATATAAACTTTCAATATAAATGCCATCAGCATTAAGTTTGGCTTCTAACACCATTAAGTGTTTCCAACCACTACTATTTTCAGTCTTATCTACATTAGTTGTAAAAAATAAAGCAGTAGGATTTCTAAATTCAGCATCAAGATAATTATCCATATTTAAAGTCCTTGCGAAATCACCACCTTCAATCATTTCAACTAAGTAACTATATTCTATCATAGACATCCATTTACCTGCATCTTGAATTGAACTATCTAATACTCTAGGTATGTTAAAGTCGTCAAATTCTGGAAATGTGATGTGAACCATATATTCAACCCCTTCTACTAAGGAATAGTGGGATGATTGCTGAAACGAAGCCTATCCCTGCTACTGCATAGATAACATTATTATTAGTTTTTTGAGGTTGAGTCATTTCATATTCCAGTTCTGCCCTCTTTACTGTCGCAACTAATTCTTTTACACCACCCATATCTAATGGGATATGTTCTAGAATCCTAGCAAAAGGGGTTCTTTCTAATGAATGTCTCGTCTGAACCAAATCAGTTTGATTATAATTAGCCTTACTATATGATGCAGAGGCCAATGAAACTTGCCAAGGTTTATGTTTATCATATCCTGAAGTCTTTAGTTTCGCCATCAAAACGGCTAAAGTTCTATGACCCATCTCATCTCCAAACAACCAATTTTCATAATCTGATAGTTCCATATTGCCTATATGGTCTAATTTTTTAGAATCTAC
>JABHHG010000046.1 GCA_018671635.1 Fidelibacterota bacterium
GAATTGCTACATTCAACATCCATACTTACCCAACCGGCCAATACCATGATGGCTGAAATCCATAATATCAAAAAAAGGCAACCCGTAATTTTAGAGGGCAATCGTCAATATGAATGGCTAAAATCTAGCCAAGATTATGGCTATTTATTGGATGTTGCACAAAATATAAGTCTCACCGCTAAAATTATAGAGAGTCCATTGAAAAATAAAAATTAATATCATGTTTCCCCGCAATGGCATCCACACCAAGAACGCCTTTCTCCACGCTATACCACATAAATCCGTGCCTTAATGAGAGTAAAGGTGTGAATTAAAAAATAGTAATATTTAGTAAAATAAACCCCCAGCACTGGGACGATTGCACTGAGTATTTTTGGAGGTCCATATGGGACGACGTTTAGAGACGCCCTTTTTTATATATACGAGATGAGTTAACGAAAAAAGATGAACTATTTTTATTTTTTTAAATAATTTGATTTGTCGAGGAGAAATATTTTAAGTTTGGACATATATTTTTATCAAAATATGAGTAATACACTTAAAATAAACGAAATTTATAAAAGCATTCAGGGTGAATCCACACATATGGGTCGACCCTGTATTTTTGTGCGTCTAACCTACTGCAACCTTCGGTGTACGTATTGCGATACTGAATATGCATTCTATGAAGGGAAAGACCAAAGTATTGACACCATCATGGAAAAAATAAAATCCATGAACTGTAATTTGGTGGAGGTTACTGGTGGCGAGCCCCTTTTTCAGCCTAAGTGTATTGAGCTCCTTAATCGATTAGTAGATGAAAACTTTGAAGTGATGTTGGAAACAGGTGGTTCACTCTCCATTTCTGATGTACCTAAATCTGTAATTAAAATTGTGGATTTTAAATGTCCCACCAGTGGAATGATGAAGAAAAATTTATGGTCAATTGTTGACGATATTCAGCCCCATGATGAAGTTAAATTTGTAATTGGAAATCGAGAGGATTTCGATTGGGCTTGCGAACAAATTAATAAATATTCACTGGCTGAGAAATGTACCCTTCTCTTTTCACCTGTATTTGGTGAGATTGAACCGAAAGAAATCGTTGATTGGATTATAGATGAAAATGTTCCGGTACGATTTCAAATTCAATCCCACAAATACATCTGGGCACCAGAGAAAAAAGGGGTTTAGTCATAATGATTAATGGTAAATTGTTAATTATAAATCGATGGTTACAATGTAAATGATCCGTGCAGTAATTCTTGTGTCCGGTGGGATGGATAGTTGTGTCACTGCAGCCATGGCAAAGAATGATGGTTTCGAACTATGTTTCCTTCATTTGAACTATGGTCAACGAACAGAAAATCGTGAGCTTAAAGCTTTTCATGATATTGCAGACTTCTATGATGTAAAAAATCGATTAACTGTGGATATGACCCATTTAGCCCAAATTGGTGGTTCATGTCTCACGGATTCTACAATTGACGTACCCAATGCAGATTTAGAGAATGAAGAAATTCCTATTTCATATGTACCATTTAGGAATGCTAATATTTTGTCTGCTGCCACCAGTTGGGCAGAAGTATTAGGCGCAAATTCCCTCTTTATTGGTGCGGTAGAGGAAGATTCTTCAGGATATCCTGATTGTCGGCGACGTTTCTATGATGCCTTCGAAAAAACTATAGATGAGGGTACTAAACCAGATACGCATATCAAAATTATTACACCACTCATTGAATTGTCTAAAAAGGAAATTATTTTGGAGGGAAATGCCCTACATGCACCTATCAATTTGTCATGGAGTTGTTATGAACGCGAAGATATTCCTTGTGGAAAATGTGACTCTTGTGCGCTACGGGCACGGGGATTTAATCAAGCGGGATTGCTTGACCCAATTCTTTAATCCTGAAGTATAATTCCTACTAAGATAACAATATCCAAAATATTAATATCGCCATCTCCATTTAAATCTGCAACCAATAAATCTTCTTCACCAGCAGGTCCATCTAAAATCATATTTACAATATTAACGATATCTAATACATTAATCACCCCATCATGGTTCACATCACCGAGGATGATATTATCTGCATTATATGCAAATACACTAATCTCATCGATGTAAATTCCATCATCTGTTACATGACCATCAGAAGAAATTTTGAATTGTAAATAGACTAGTTCTTCCCCTGCAAATTGGGACAGTGAAATATTGTCAGTAACCCAATCAGATTCACCATCATAACCAAATTCACCAGATGTTTGAATCCCTTGCCCTGCCCCCCCAGACATATAATTTCCTTGTAATGACATCCAATTTTGCCCATCAGTTGAGCCTAATACTTGGGCCCAATCCCAACCTTCTTCAATGGCCCACTTAGCAGTAATTTGTAAATACCCATCGCCAACTTCTAAAAAATCTAATGGAGAATTTAATGTCATGTGGCTAGTTCCCCAGTCACCTACATATTGACCTTGTGGACTATCTGCAAAAGCGTAATTTCCTGAAAATTCATTTTGAGATAATCCCCACCCATCGGTGGTCCAATTTCCCATGCCACTCTCAGCATCATCTGAAAAGATCAAATCAGGCTGCCCTACCAAAATATTATATGTTTCAGAAAATATAAATCCAATATCATCATTTACCGAAATGGAAATAGGAATTATTGAGCCACCACTTGTGTTTGACGGAATTAAAAATGACTTAGAATCCAAATAATTTTCCCAACTATCTAATTCGGTGAGAATAATTTCTTCATTTTCAAAAAGTGGGGATTCAATATTTATAATGACAGAGCCAACGGCATTTTCTAAACCTTGATTTTTAATACTATAATTAAAACTATAAGATTCATTTTGAATATAAAAATCCTCTTCAAATGCCATATTCACTTTGTATTTTGAACCCACCGCCCACGCTACAAATTTATTAGGATGTAAATTTTCTTCTGCCAAGGGAAGGATTCTGTCCGACTCAGGCCAAAAACCATCATCCCAAGTGCCAATTTCTGGAGTATATGCGTATATGTCATGTACCCCATACATCCAATCGCAAGCCTCACCATTTACTGTATAGCCTACTGTTTCAATTCCGGTACCCATGAGATAGTTATTATATTCCGTCATTTCATTACCAAATTCTCTAAACACTGATAGATCAGGTTCTGGTGGTAATAATCCTGCAATATACCCCAATGGATGAATGAGTAGATTTCCATAACTATGATAATTGAGTACAATGGGGAAATCATGTGATTCTACAAAATTTTTCACAATTTGAGTTTCAGGTTCTGAAAATGGGGTCGTTCCACGATAGGTTTGTGAACAAGGGTCTGGGCTAGAGCCATCATTATCGAAGGCCCATTGATAACTATAATTTCGATTTAAATCGATGCCATCCCAATCATACTGATCATCATTTGATGAGCATGTCTCACGGTGATTCTTCCGTTGCATTCCTCCACCATTTGAATTTATTCCTTCATTATATACCAATCCATCTGGATTTACCATAGGAATAAACCACATTTCTCGATTATTCAATAATGCAGTAGCTTCAGTATCAGAACCGTAGTTTTCAACCAGCCAATACATATAGTAAAATAAATTCATATAACTCATGGGCTCACGTGCATGATGAAGCCCCGTATATAATACTTCAGGTTCATCTTCATCAATGTTGGGATTATCACTGAGCTTTACGGCATAAATTGGGCGCCCCTCATATGACTCACCTAAAAATTGAAGTTCTGAAACCACATTGGGATAATCTTCACTTAATTCAACAAGATGTTCAACCACTTCGTCATGGGTATAATATCCACCCATAGAACCATAGTCAAAATTTCGAGAAGAAATATTATATAATCGAGATGCATAAAATGATTCTAAATCATCATGGATTACAATAAATTCAATGCCATCTTCTGACAGAAGTGAAGCAATATTTTCAGGAATGGCAAATTGAATAAACTCACCTTTCTTTTGTTGCACATGATCTAAATCAACTCCTAAATCTTGCAATCTATGAATTACTTCTTTAGATGTATCATTGATACGAATCTCTTGATAGTTTCCTGCAAATACTGATGCAATTAACAATAATATAAAAGTGATTTTTTTCATTATTCGTCCGATAATACTAAGTTAACAATTAATACAATATCAAGGATGTTAATATTTCCATCCGCATTCAAATCGGCTAATTGTGATTGAGTTGGCGTAAGTTCTATCATACCTAAAATTGAATTTACCGTAACTACAATATCAAGTACATTAATAGTATCATCCATATTCACATCACCCGATTGGAATGAAGTATATGTTAAATCAGGAATTCCTCGTGTTCTACAATGTAATGCATCCGTAGGATACCAAGACCCTGTAAATGTAAAAGTTTCATGATCCGGAAGCGCCTCTGCATAGACTGCAACTGCATCATCATCCCACGAACTATTCATGATGGGTATAAAAACTTTATTATTCAGAATCAATGAATTTGAATAGGGTTGATCATAAGGCGTATATACTCTAAATATTTCCCACGGAGTGCCTGTGTGTGTAGTGGTGGTTTCAAAATAATCAGCCACTTCTTCAATCATACTAAATTGAGCATGTGAGGTAGGTACAGATCGGAGTAATACTTTAGTTGGAGATAGATATTTCCCCCAACAATCAATGTGATCAATATATTCATTATTCGGATCTGCAACTACATGATACTCAGAAATCCCATAATAATCTTCCATAATATTATCCACATAATTACATGGTGCCAATGGAATACTCCAAGAGTCATTGGTGCCACATTCATTATTTTCAGTATATGCAATTTGGGTAGATGCAGCAATTCCAAAACCATCGGTCATATAATTACCACCGGTGTGAACCACATCTGCAGAATAGTATGGTACATCTAAATAATTTGCCACTTTTGATGGTGCTTGATTATCATTTGGACGTGGTCGATTATATGTAAAGTCAACAATGGCAAAATCGCCATTTCCATCAACAACCCACCAAGGGCCGTAATCACGCGTCCAATGTGAATCTGTCGAACCGGTAATAAATTCTACATTGTCCATATTTACATTGCCGTTATTAAGTGAATTATAAGCAGAGTTTTGTAGGCCAGAAGAAACTAAGCAGTATACAATATCATCTTCAGCTAATTCTTTAACTAAGGAAGTAGAAATCCCCAAGGGGTACCGAATGAGTACGCCTTGCATGGGTTCATACTCAGCAATTGCCCGAACGGGTGCTGGAGGTGGATCCGTCCGATGCCCCATTTCTTGAATTAAATGACGATTGTTCCACTCTTCTTCTGTGAATCCAATTGGAAGTTCAGCCGACAAAAAGCTGATAAAAATAATAATGCTGATAAATCTAATCTGCATATTTACCTCATAAATAGTTTTCTAAATTCTATCAATGAAACTACATGTATATAGCATAATGTTAGGCATTTTATTCTGTAACAGAATGTATAAGAATTTTATTGATTTAGCATAGGAGAAGTAAGGGCTAAACAGGCAGGAATTAGAATTTGTGATAAATCACAATATATATCTGTAAATAAACCAATTTCAATGATTGTACTATCCAAATAATTAATCTCAACATCAACATTATCACTTTCTAAATCACTTAGACGATAAAATGATGCCGCTCTATGATGTCTTATAAAATTAATATTAATATTAATATCATATTGAAATTCGTAAAGTGGAAATTGATTTAATAGAGTATCACTCTCTGAGATCATTTTTTTATATGATAATGATGCATCGTTACGGAGACTTTCATCAAATCCATCATTATAATAATCTACTTCTAAATCTTTTGATAAATAATAAAGAAGTGACGAACGCCCAGCCATCACATTTGCATACAATAATGAATCTAAATTGTTCATATTTTCGGCATCCAATCGTAGCTGCACTCCTGCATCTGCAGATTCAAAATGGTCAATAGATTCGGATCGTAAATTTTCTCGTAATGTTCTATTATTAATACCCGGATTTACGTTTGCTTTATAAATTGCGGTCCATCCTAATCCAGCGTACGCATAATCATAATAATTCGTTTCACTTCCTTCATCTGCCAAAAGGGTTGCTGAAAATAATTTTTTTGCACGGTCATAATCTTGTTCCATGAACGCATTCCACCCCTCAAATACATAAAAGATACCTGAAAGAGGTGTAGTTTGCTCTTCTAATTCTTCACAGGCAAACATAAATAAAATTAGAATTATGTATATATGTTTCATTTTAAAAAAGTTACTTTTTTACTCATTAATTGATTCGCAAACTTTATATTTACAAAATAGATACCAGAAGGTACGATTCGACCAGCGTTATCCAATCCACTCCAAACCACAGCATGATATCCGGGATTAATAGTTTCATCCTTCAAGTTTAGCACATGTTGACCCCGAATATTATAAATATCAATCATCACATCATTTTCATCTGGAATAGCAAACTCAATAGTGGTTGATGGATTAAATGGATTTGGGTAGATATTCCCCAATGTGAATTTTTCAGGCAAAGGCTCAATGGCATCCCAATTGTAGGCCACTGCATAATTTCCAGAACTCATAATGGATGTAACGAAAGATTCACCATCAAACTCAGTGGTTAATTCTTCAATACTATTATCATTTATTTTAATAATTTGATATTTATATGATGATTCTTCAGTAAAATTTTCTGATAATGTAAAACTTAATAGCGCAGATCTTAATAATACCATTGAATTTGCAGTTATTTGATATTCTCTGGAAATAATCTCTATACTATTTTTAGATAAATCTTCATTGACATTCGATGCTGAGATAATAACTGGTGTCTCATAGGCTACTGAATTTTCAGGAACATACATCTCTAAAACATTATCTGGTGATGATACAGTACGTGCCAACTCAGGAATTAATATTTCATATTTTACCGTATCTAATGAACGTCCCAAATTTAATCGTTTATCTCGAACTTGGAAATTATACTTCACCGTTCCTGTACTTACAAATGTGGATGAAATATGGTATAAACTATCATCCATTTTACTAGGAAATAAATTTTGTGTGTATGCATCAAAGTCAATCCAAACCCGCGCAACAGAATCAATGGTTTCCTCATTTGTAATAAAATAAAGATCATAATATTCTGAATATAATTCACTTTGGAAGAAGGCCATTTCTGCTGAAGGGAGTTCTAAGTCGATTTTTAAATCCACATCACTTAAAACCAATCTTACGGGATCGTTATTCAATCTATCTTTTGAATAATTTTGAGCCACCACATTCCACGAATATTGGGTCACACCAGTAGTATCTAAATGCTCTGTTGTATATAGTGAATCAGGATTAAACTCACCCGTATAAACTGGGAATTTAGATGTCATATCAATCTCAACAGATACAGAGTCAAACTCAGTAAATAATCGACTATCAATATCATCTCTTAAAATGTAAGTTTTACTATTTTCACTTGGGGTAGCTTCTAACCTGTAATAAAGCCTAAATAAAGAATCAAAATTCCATGTTGCATAAGTGTCAACATCTAATGAATCATCTTCAACCCATGAAAACTTTAATAAAGAATCGGGCTGTACAGGAGGTGCAAATACTTGATACGGCAGTCGATAGAAAATATCTGTGGTATCGTTACTCGCATCAATATCAAAATAAAAGGTTGAGTTATCTTTAGCGTAGTCATATACTCGTGGATGAATTTCAAATGGTTTAGGAATGTCATTTATTTGATGCACCCAAATATCAAATTCCTGATCATCTGAGGTATCATCTCCATAATTAGTACCAAGATAGTTGATTATTCCTCCATCATCTGAGAGATTTACTGTGATTTTTGCTTTCCCATTGAAATTAGCATTGACAGAGTATTCTATATTTGCAGTACTATCATCTATAAAAATAAATTGAGGGAAATTTTCAAAAATTGTCGAGTCATTCTTACTTGAACTTATAGTAAATGTTAAGTTTTGATTAGCTTCATCTTCCGGCCCTCTGATTATATCAGTTATCCATTTAGAAGCTTCTTTTATACCACCATCTTCGTCTATTTCTACTAAATTTTCTGAATCTAACACAAATGAAGGAGCGTCATTTATAGCTTGTACAGATATATTAAATATTTGAGGGTCTGAAGTATCATCTCCATATGTAGTATCAAGATAGTTAATTATTCCTCCATCATCTCTCAATGTTAGTGAAACTTCAACTTCACCATTTTTATCATCTGCTATTTGATATGTTAAGTCCCCAGTACTAGTATCAACAGTAGGTAAAACTATAAAAAAGCTATTATCTGTAATAATATGGAATGATAATACTTGCGAACTTTCATTTAAGGGACCTTTACTTATATTAGTTGCCCATGATGGTACTATTATTTGTCCAGCATCTTCTAAAATAAAGCCATCATCGGCTTTTATGAAACTCGGGACATCATTCACCGCATTTATTTTCAATGTATAGAATTGAGTATATGAATTCACATCTCCTTCATTTACATCACTTCCACTATCTTCCGCAGTAATTTGTAAGAGTATCTCACCATTACTGTCAGGTATATTTTCAAAAGTAATATCACCTGAACTATCCATTGATACATTTGCAAAATCAATAAGATTA
>JABHHG010000050.1 GCA_018671635.1 Fidelibacterota bacterium
GGCTGATTTTTCTGACATGGAGGCATCATTATTGCCCATGATCATAGATTTAGCATTGGAGTCCTATGTGCCCATAAATGGTGAAATTACATTAGATGAAGTAACCGGTTCCGGTTTTTTAGGAAGTTTTGATGGTTCATTTATAATGGCGTCTTCAGTTTCATTTATGACCATTTCGAATGGTAGTTTTGTCCATACAATTCCAGGATCAGAGTTTTTGCCTGGCATTCCACAAAGTTTAACTGCCATAGTATCTGGTACTGAAGTTGACCTAAACTGGACCTTAAATGATGATTGGTTTACTTCAAATTATTATGTGTATCATTCCAATATGGCCAATGATGGGTTTGAATATTTAGCATCAGTTGATGCGACCACATCCACAGTTATACACAACGACCCTTTAGATGGTAACAATTATTACTATATCACCGCAGCAAACTTGGTGGCTATTGAGAGTAATCCTTCAAATACGGCCATGGTTTTTGTGGAGGCATCTACCTATAATATGGGGGATGTAAATATGGATGACACTATTAATGTATTAGATATTGTCATCTTGGTAAATTTCATTTTAGATCAGGCAGAACCAACTGAACTTCAGTTTGAGTTATCTGACTTGAATGGTGATGGTGGACTTAATGTTTTAGACATTGTTCAGCTTGTAAATATTATTTTAGAACAATAGTCCTCCTCATAAATAAATTTGTAGTAGAAGTCCGCTTGATTAGTGGGCTTCTTTATTTTCAGTAAAATGTGTTAAATTCCTCACCTATTCCAAAGGAGAATTCATGAAAAGATATACTTCAATTGTATTATCAGTTTTGTTTATAGCCGCATGTGGTAACAAAGCAGAGTATCCCTGGTTTGCCGGTAGTTTTGATGATGCCAAAGCCAATGCCGGTGAAAAACTCATTATGCTTGATTTCTATGCAACATGGTGAGGTGGATGTAATCTGCTGGATGCAGATACATTTTCTAATCCTGAAGTAGCCCAACATGCAGCTGAAAATCTTATTTCGGTAAAAGTGGATGTGGATAAAAAAGAAGGTAGTGATTTATTTTCAACCTTTAATGGTACAGCCATGCCCACCCTTGTATTTTTAGATGGTAGCGGAAATGAAATTGACAGAATTCTTGGCTACCTTCCTCCTGAACAATATCAGGTCAGAGTAGCTGAAATTGAGAGTAATGTGAATACATTGGGTGCATGCCTCCAAAAGTATGAAAATGGAGAACGAACCGCTCACCTCCTATTTACTATGGCACAGAAATATTCAGATCGAAATGAATCTGATAGTGCCAAAAAGTATTATGCAGAACTATTAGAATCATTTCCAGATGTTGATGAAAGTATGGCATCCACCGCTCGATTTGAGTTGGCGTATGATGAATTCAAAAACGGAAACATAGACCCCTTTAATGAATTCGTGAATAATTTTTCAACATCACCCATGGCACAGCAGGCATTGTCGCTCATGGCGCGCTTTTATAAAGGTTCAGAAAATAAGGTGAGTGAATTAGGTGTATATGCCCGAATGTTAGCATTATACCCCGAGGATCCCCGTATGTTAAATGGGTATGCATGGCGAATGGCTGAAATGGAGTTAAATCTAGAAGATGCCTTAGTGAAGGCAAGATATGCAGTAGAATTAACGGCAGCAGATAAAGATTTTCAAGCGGGAATTTTAGACACTGAAGCAGAAGTATTATGGAAAATGGGTCGGTTTAATGATGCCATTTTAACCATTGAAAAGTCTTTACGGATTGACCCATCCAGTGATTATTTCATGGATCAAAAAACTAAATTTGTGAACGCAAAAAAGGAAGCACGTAAACATGTACCAGCCTAGTAATTTTATACCTAAAGGAACCAAAATCAATTCATGGGATGATTTAAAACCTCATTTTGATGTTCTCATTAATAGAGAGGTTTCATCACAATATGATTTGGAAACATTAATTACCCATTATAGTGAACTCATTTCTGTATTTGCAGAAGATTATGCGTGGTCATATATCAATATGTCATGCCATACTGAGAATGATGACTATGTGAAAACGTATGAAA
>JABHHG010000227.1 GCA_018671635.1 Fidelibacterota bacterium
ACAGTTGGTATGACACTAACAGCTCTAATATTAGATAGCTTTGGTTCAGCTATTGGAAGTACTAATGCCATGCTATACCTTCCACCTGCTTATCATTTTGTAATGGGTGGCTTTGCATTCGGGATGGTTTTTATGGCAACAGATCCAGTATCATGCGCACAAACTAATAAAGGTCGCTGGCTTTATGGTTTTTTGATTGGCTTTATGTGTGTCATAATTAGAGCTATTAATCCTGCTTATCCTGAGGGAATGATGCTCGCAATTTTATTTGCAAATGCATTCTCGCCCTTATTTGACTATTTTGTATTACAATCAAATATTAAAAGAAGGAAGAGGCGTTATGTCTAAAAAACCCAATCCCTTTCTTTTTATAGGTATTCTTACCATAACATCAAGCCTGCTTTTATCATTGGCTGCCACTCAATTAAAATCCTATCAAGATTATAATGTGGATGTGGATAAAAAGAAAAATGTGTTGAAATGTATTGGCTTGGATGTTTCTGTCTTGTCTTCTGAAAATATTATCAATGAATACAATTCTCGTATATCTGAAATTATTACGGATAAGGATGGAAATAATATTGAAAGTGTAAGTTTCTCAGATCTTACACTTAAAGAAAATAAAATGACTGGTGAGTCAATGTTTATTTTTGAAAGTAAAAAATACCTACCCATTTTTAAATCATCCTCACCTGAAGCTACCATTATCCCAATTTCAGGTAAGGGCTTATGGTCTACATTGTTTGGTTATTTTGCTCTCGATAATGATTTTAATACTGTAAAAGGTATCACCTTTTATCAACATAGTGAAACGCCAGGATTGGGCGGTGAGGTAGATAAGGATTGGTTCCAAAATAATTTTGTAGGTAAAAAAATTAAAGACGATGAAGGCAACTTAGTCTCTATCAAAGTGGTTAAGGGTAAATCGGGTGATAATATTCATGGTGTAGATGGAATTACTGGCGCAACTATAACCAGCCGTGGACTTACAGACTTTCTTCTAAGAGATTTAAAGAGATACATACCTTTTTTTAATAAGCAAATGGACAGGATTAATTAGTGAGTATAAGGAAAAATATAGTATTTTCTGATCCAATAATTTCAAACAATCCAATTACACGTCAAGTATTAGGGATATGCTCTGCATTAGCTGTAACAGTAAAAGTGGATAGCGCCATAGTAATGGCATTTGCATTAACTTTTGTATTGGTAGGGTCTAATGCAATTATTTCAATGCTAAGAAAAAAAATACCTTCTAATGTTAGAATAATTGTACAATTAACTATTATTGCTACCTTGGTAATTATGACAGATCAATTATTAAAAGCATTCCTATTTGATATCAGTAAGCAACTTTCTGTGTTTGTTGGATTAATTATTACAAATTGTATTGTAATGGGACGAGCAGAAGCATTTGCCATGCAAAACTCCCCAAAAGATTCATTGTTGGATGGTCTTGGAAACGGCATTGGATACGGGGCAGTCTTGATTATTGTTGCAGTGATTAGAGAGTTTTTAGGTAGCGGTTCAATTTTAAATGTTACATTGCTGCCTGCATCCATGTATGTTGAAAATGGTGGATGGTATGTAAATAATGGGCTGATGTTACTTGCGCCAGGGGCATTTATAGTTTTAGGTCTATTGATTTGGGTTCAGCGAACTGTAACTAATTATACAGAGGAATAGAATGGCTGAAATCTTAGAACATTATTTAAGTTTAGCAACTAAGTCAATTTTCATTGAAAATATTCTATTGGCATACTTTTTAGGGATGTGTTCATTTCTGGCCATATCTAAAAAGGTAGAAACATCAATTGGCTTAGGCATGGCAGTTATTTTTGTAAATGGAATTACCGTACCCTTAAACTGGCTGATTAAAACATATTTACTTATGCCAGGGGCGTTGACGTGGACAGGGATTTCGGGCATGGATGCTGTTGATTTGAGCTTTTTAACATTTATCACCTTTATAGCTACAATTGCTGCATCGGTACAATTAGTTGAGATGCTACTCGATAAATTTAGTCCATCCCTATATAATTCCTTGGGAATATTCTTACCCCTAATAGCGGTTAATTGTGCCATATTGGGATCTTCATTATTTATGAATGAACGGGGTTATAATCTGGCTGAATCTAGTGTTTTTGGGATCAGTTCTGGCATAGGATTCGCAATGGCAATTGTGATGATGTCGGCCATTAGGTTTAAACTTAAATATTCTAATGTACCTGATGGACTTAAAGGTTTGGGAATTACCATGATCCTCACAGGATTACTTTCCATGGCTTACCTTTCATTTTCTGGCATTCAATTATAGGGAAATTTTGATGATTGTAATTTCAAGTATAGTTGTATTTACCACTGTAATTTTAATTCTTGTCTATCTACTTTCTGTAGCTGAAAAAAAATTACTTCCACAGGGTGATGTAAGAATACTTATTAATGGTGATGAAGAAAAATCTCCCACATTAAAACCGGGTGGCACACTACTTTCAGCATTGGCGACACAGAATGTATTTCTTCCATCTGCGTGTGGTGGTGG
>JABHHG010000178.1 GCA_018671635.1 Fidelibacterota bacterium
CTCATAAAGATTAAAGGACAAATATGAAGATATTGATATCAATATTTATTTTACTTATCTTATTCGCTTGTTCAAAAAAGGTTAGCCAAAGTTCTATTTCTGTTGAGCAACTCCGTTTATTATTGCGTGACAATCCTAATACTGCTCTTATTGATGTGCGTACGGCAGGAGAGTTCAATGGTCCATTGTATCATATCGATGGAGCGCAGTCAATACCACTTTCAGATTTATCATCATACATTGTCGATTTGAAAAGTGAAGACGAAAAAAAATATTACATGATTTGTAAGAGTGGAACACGGTCTGCAAAGGCCACTCAAATTATGAAAAATAGTGACTTAAATGCTATTAATGTTTCAGGTGGAATGATGGCATGGAGTAGATTGAAAAAATAGTAAATTAAATGAAACTCTTATATACACTTTTATTCGCCTTTTTTATCAATGATTAAATACTTACCAATAATATTAATTGTAGGTGCATATTGGCTATATAAAAGACAGCATCTTTTAAAAAGCATCATTGAGACCATTAAAATAAATCCTACCCTTAGAAGATATATAATAAAAGTATTGTCCTTATTATTATTCAGAAGATTTAGATAGAACTCCTACAAGCGAATATGAGAACTACTCTAATCATAATTATCTCATACTTCTTTGGAGATGTAGTAAACCCAATATACTTAGGCATTGGATTATATATCCTATCAGGTGTGGGTTTATATTTCTTTTGGAAGTGGAAGAAATCAAAGAAAAAGTAAACATAAGTTCACGCCCATTAAGGCTTTCAGTGGGATATAGGTCATAGAAAAACCCTTACACTCATTCTGATATTTCGTAAGTTTAGGCATTCAAACAGGGATAAAAATGAAGAAGCTAATTACAATCTCAATATTATTTTTTATGAGTTGTTCAGAAAAAATTGATTCAGATTCATTGGTAAAAAAAGATGATTTAATATATAAAGTTAATTCTAATAAAATTTTTAGTGGTGAGTTTATTGATTATTATTCGAATGGACAACTAAAACAACAAGAAATTATTAAAAATGGGAAGAGAGAGGGTGAATGGGTTTACTACTTTCAAAGTGGACAGATAGGAGTAGAAAAAAACTATAGAAATGGTGAAATGGATGGAAAATGGACATACTATGATGGGATGGGGGGAATATCATCAGAACATAATTATATAGATGGAAAGAGAGAAGGTAAATGGGTCTGGTATCGTAATAATGGGCAGATAAAAAAGCTAGAAAACTACATTGATGGAAAATTACTAAAACTTAAGAAATGAGATATATGAAACTCCTATATGGACTCATATATCCTTAGGCTCACTCTTTTTATACAATGAAAATTCTAATTTTAATACCATCATACAACGATAATAACCATTTGCCCGAATTGATTCAAAGGATATGTCAAGTGACTCATGAATCAATTCTAATTATTGATGATGCTTCTAAAATTCCTGTGACATCTGTAGAAAATAATGTTAAAGTCCTTAGAAATAAAACTAACTTGGGAAAAGGTGGGGCGCTTAATGTTGGTTTTAACTATGCATCTGAAAATGGATATTCTCATGTCATCACCATGGATTCAGATCTTCAGCATGAACCTGCTAAATTGAATGCCTTTATCGATTATGATAAACACTGTGAATTGGTTTGTGGTCAACGCATAATTGATAAACAGATGCCTTTGCATAGACAATGTTCAAATAAATTAACATCGTGGATTATCTCAAAGCTTTGTGGGCAACCCATATATGACTCACAATGTGGATACCGGCGATATTTCGTTCAATCCGTTTTAAGCTTACAATGCAGTGAAGATGGATTTCAATTTGAGTCAGAAGTTTTAATAAAACTTTCCCAAAAAGGTGTCGAAATTGGCCATGTGATTATTCCCACGATTTATGGTGAGGAATCAAGCTCAATACGAAATATTCAAGATACGTTTAAATTTATAAAATTAATTTTAGGTAGTTTATGGCAGAAACGTTAATTCCATACATCGAATATATTTCGAATAATCCGCTGATAGCCACATTCATATTGGCAATGCTTCCAATTACTGAATTGAGAGGGTCTATACCATGGGCATATTTTTTTACTGACTTGCCGCTCATCTTGGTATTTATTTCCTCTATTGTAGGTAATTTTTTCGTTACCATTCCCATAATTAATCTCTTGGGTCCATCTATAACATTTTTCAGTAGATGGAGATTGGGAGATCGATTTTTTACATGGATCCTTAACCGTACCAGAAAACGGGGAGCAATGATTGAAAAATTCCACTTTTGGGGACTTGTTCTTTTTGTAGGAATTCCATTACCTATCACCGGTGCATGGACAGGTTGTATTGCGGCGCATCTATTTGGAATCCCAAAACCAAAGGCCATAATGGCAATATTATTAGGTCTGTTTGTAAGTGCAAGTATTGTTTCAACACTATTGGTCACTGGAAATTGGATGATTAGTGTATAGAGATTGTACCACTTTGTACGTAGATTACCTCCATGAAAAATAGCATACCTTTTATATTCATTCTATCAATGATGTTTGCCCAGCAGGAATGCGATAATGGCAGATATAATACCGAAATTTTCTCAAATGTTAATGTTACCAGTGAAATTTTCTATGGAAGCAATACAAACTCAGATTTTTTTGGGGATGTTGAAGAGGATTTATATTTAGACATCTATGAACCTGATGGAGACAATTTGGATAATAGGCCCCTTGTAATTTTTTTGTTTGGTGGCGCATATATTGGTGGTTCAAGAACATCGCCTGATATTGTTGAACTCTGTACAAGATATGCTAAAATGGGCTATGTGGCAGCGGCAATCGACTATCGTCTAACTTTAGACTTGGTGTGGCTTTCCACTGAGGCTAATGCATATAAGGCGGCGGCAAAAGGCGTTCATGATTTAAAGGGCGCAATTCGGTACTTTCGGATGAATGATGAACTTTATGATGATTATAATATTGATTCAGATCGTATTTATGCAGGAGGCGTATCTGCCGGTGCAATTTCTGCCGTTAATGCGGCATACTTAAATTTAGAGTCAGAACTGCCATCTTTTTTAGAGGATTATTTTGAAGATAATGGTGGCACTGAAGGGAATTCAGGGAATCCTGGATACGCATCTGAATTCCACGGAGTAATTAACTTGTGTGGAGCAGTTGGTCACACAGATTGGATTATTGAAAATGATATTCCCATTGTAAGTCTCCACGGCACTGAAGATGAAGTTGTACCTTATGGCGATGGCATGATTACTCTCTTGGGTCTAAATATGAATGTGATGGGTAGTTATTCAATCCATAATAGAATGGTAGCGTTGGGTAATAATTCGGCATTTCTATCTTGGGATGGAGTGGACCATACTCCATTTGTTTCATCGGCAGCATTTATGGATGAAACGGTTGAATTTTCAGCTAATTTTATCCATGACTTAGCATGTGCGACTTCATTTATGTTAGGTGATTTAAATATTGACTCCACTTTAAATATCTTAGATGTTATACTTTTAGTTAATGTAATTCTTGATCCAAGCCAAGCCTCAGATCAAATTATGGAAGCGGGTGATTTAAACGGAGATGCCACTTTGAATGTATTGGATATAATTTCGTTGGTCAATATGATTTTATCCTCCCCCTTACGTAACATACCGTAACCATTTCCTAATTTTAAATTTATAAAAAAGTGTATAAATTTTGCTATGCGTAAATATTGCATCATAGCTGTCGTACTTTTGAGTTTTATTTATCCACAAATTTCGGAAGGATATTATTTATTCTCTCCAGTTCTTTCATTCCCTGAAGAAGATTATTCTTATCAAACCTTTCTAATGGATACAAGTGGAGTAATTCTACATGAATGGACCCATGATAAAGCCACAGCAAGTACAGCATATCTATTACCAGATAGTACATTGCTAAGGCCCTGCAAAATTGAACCACCAATTTTTGATGCTGGCGGTGCAGGTGGGCTGATTCAGTTGATTTCGTGGGAAAATGATTTATTATGGGAATATCAATTGATGAATACGGAGGAATCCCAACATCATGATATTGAGCCATTACCAAATGGAAATATTCTAGCAATCTCTTGGGACAGGAGGTCTCAGGCGGAAGCGTTATTGGCAGGGAAGGTATACCATACAGGGGACCTGTGGTCTGAAAAAATTATTGAAATTGAACCAATCTATCCTGATAGTGGTGTAATTGTATGGGAATGGCATTTGTGGGATTATCTAATTCAGGACGGTGATAGTACTTTGAGCAATTATGGTGTCATTGCAAATCATCCCGAATTGTTGGATATAAATTATGCACTTACATCAAACGAAGGTCCATTGCCCCCACAATTCACAAACCCTGATATGATACATTTGAATGCTATCGATTATAATGAATCCTTAAATCAGATTGTTATTTCGTCTCGAAAAACCAATGAAATTTATATTATTGATCATGCAATACAATCTGGCGCAACACCTGCTGAAGGTGGGGGTTTTTTATATAGATGGGGAAATCCATCTATATACGATCGTGGAAGTAATTTAGATAAAATTTTATATGCACCACATGGTGTGAATTGGTCAAGTGAGAATACACTTATTATATTTAATAATGGTCTAAATAGGCCTGGTCTGAATTATTCATCTGTAGAGATTATATCACTACCAATATTTGAAAATGGTATCTATATCCAAGAAGCTGAAGAAGCATTTATGCCAGAAATGCCAACATTCACCTATGATATGGACCAAGATTACTATACCCCGTCACAAGGCGGAGCTTTTGAATTAGCTGATGGAAATATATTGGTAACTATTTCTACCATGAAAACTATTCTAGAATTAGATTTAGCCGGTGAAATTGTATTTGAGTATTATCATGATGAAAATGGGAATATACCCAGAGCACAAAAATATAATAGGAATTACTTATCGCCCTATTTAGTAGGCGATGTTAATTTCGATTCCAACATTGATGTGCTTGATATAGTTCAATGCGTAAACATTATATTAACTAATTTACTTTATGTTGAAAGTGCCGATATTAATCAAGATACTCTTATTGATATATTGGATATAATATTAATTGTTAATATTATCTTAGCATAGATTCATTTCAGACTATCACCAAAAGTCCTTTAAATTTCACAGCACACATCTAATGCAATTCAGGAATTATGGATCAAGATATTAATTATATAGAAATTGAAAAAAAATGGCAATCTAAATGGGCAGAATCTCATTCACATTCTCCTAATTTTACCAATTTAGAAGATAAATTTTATTGTCTTACCATGTTTAGTTACCCTTCTGGAGACAAGCTACACGTAGGGCACTGGTATAATTATGGTCCTGTTGACACATATGCACGTTATAAAAAAATGAATGGTGCAAATGTTTTCCAACCTCAGGGATTTGACTCCTTTGGATTACCTGCTGAAAATTATGCCATCAAACATGGAATTCCACCGGCAAAAAGCACCAATCTTAATATTAGTAAAATGAAAAGTCAATTGCAGCAAATTGGCGCCATGTTTGATTGGAGCAATGAGCTAAATACTAGTGATCCTAAATACTATAGATGGACACAGTGGCTTTTTTTACAATTGTATAAAAATGGATTAGCCTACCAAAAGACCGCTCCAGTAAATTGGTGCCCTAGCTGTAAAACCGTACTTGCAAATGAGCAAGTTAAGAATTACCCCTCTAAAAAAGATAAACCAGCACCCGGTCTATCTTATAATGGATGTGACCGCTGTAAGACAGAGGTTGTAAAGAGAGATTTAAAACAATGGTTCTTTAGAATTACTGACTATGCTGAGGAGTTATTGGCCAATCTTGATGACTTAAATTGGCCTACTAAAACAAAGCATATGCAAAAAAATTGGATAGGAAAAAGTGTCGGCGCTGAAATTGAATTTTCCGTAAAAGATACTGATTCAAAAATATCAGTTTTTACGACACGCCCTGATACAATATATGGAGCTACCTATATAGTGCTGGCGCCTGAGCATCTCTCGGTGAAAGAATTAGCCACCTCGCAAAATTCAGCAAATATAGATGCATATATATTAGAAGCTCGAAATAAGAGCGAAATTGAGCGTTTAGCTGCAGATAAAGAAAAAACAGGAGTTTTTACTGGAGCCTATGCTATTAATCCGTTTAATGATGAAGAAATGCCTATATGGATTAGTGATTATGTGCTAATCTCCTATGGATCTGGAGCAATAATGGCAGTTCCTGCTGGGGATGAAAGAGATTTTGAGTTTGCAAAGAAATTTAAGTTACCAATTATAACTGTTGTTTCTGAAGATGGACAACCTAATGAATCAGGGATTTGTTATTCTGATCACGGTATCTGCTTAAATTCAGAAAATTTGAATGGACTTACATCTGAAGATGCAAAAGTCCTGATTTGTGATGAATTGAAATCTAGAGATATCGGTGGTGCTAAAACCCAATTCAGATTGCACGATTGGCTAATTAGTAGACAACGATATTGGGGCGCACCTATACCGATAATTCATTGTGACGATTGTGGGGCGGTTGCAGTACATGACGGTGATTTACCTGTTCAGCTCCCTACGGACATAGAATTTTCTTCAACATATGGTGAAGATATATCTCCTTTAGCTACTTCAGAATCATTCCTGAACGCTGATTGTCCAAATTGCAATAAACCTGCTAAACGTGATCCCGATACTATGGACACATTTGTTTGCTCATCTTGGTATTATTTAAGATATCCCAATGCAAATATTGATACAGAGGCATTTGATGGGTCGCGCTTAAACTGGCTTCCTGTTGATTTGTATGTGGGCGGTGCAGAGCATGCCACCATGCACTTACTTTATGCACGTTTTATTACAAAGGCACTACGAGATTTTGGCTTTTTAGATTTTGGTGAGCCATTTAAAAGGTTAATCCATCAAGGCACTATCACGAAAGATGGTGCTAAAATGTCCAAATCCAAAGGGAATACAGTTTCTCCCGACAAATTCATTGAACGGTATGGTTCGGATACATTCAGGGCCTATTTAATGTTTATGGGACCATTTGATGAGGGTGGTGATTGGAATGATAAGGGTATTACAGGAATTTCTCGTTTTTTAGGTAAAGTGGTTAATATTTGTAGTAGAATTGATAGGAAATATACATCTGACGTTTCAACAATCAAATTAGTTCACAAGGCAATTAAATATGTTGGGCAAGATTTAGATCAATTAAAATTCAATACAGCCATTAGTAAACTTATGGAATTATCAAATGTGCTTATAAAACATGATTCAATTGATGAGTTTACGGTAAAATCCTTAATTTTGCTATTGGCACCAATAGCGCCACATTTATCTGAGGAACTATGGTCTCTACATTTTAATAGTGATAATTCTATATTTACTGAAAGCTGGCCTATATATAATGAAAGTAAAATAGTCGATGATGAGATTCAAATTGCAGTACAAGTTAATGGAAAACATCGAGGAAATATACGAATAGAGATAAATCAGAATAAAGAATCAGTCTTAGGTATGGCTAAATCTTTGGAAACTGTTGCGAAGTATCTATCTTCTGGAAATCTTGTCAAGGAAATCTATGTTCCCAATAAGATAGTTAATTTAGTGGTAAAACCTTAGATAAGTTTACATAATATCCATTATCGGCAATTATGGATTGGTGTTTTCATTAAACCATTTTTCATATTCCCTATTCTCTATATTAAAAGAATATGAGATGATTTCCGGAAGTTCATAATTAGTTGTTTCAATAATAATTGATTTAATTTCCGAAATATGTTTATCTTTAGTTTTAATCTTTATAATAAATTCTTTCTCTGTAGTAACTACATTCTCCCATATAAACGTTGAATTAACATTCCCTATAATCTGTACACATGCCGCCAACTTATTTTGTATAATTGCATCTGTAATTTTTAAAGCGATATTATGATTATCTGTTGAAGCCTCAACTATTTTAAACATATTTCTTTACCATTTATTTAATTATAGTATAAATTACACTGCTTTTTATATAAGTATTCGTGGGAGTCGGGCATTATCAGAACTTTCAACTTACATAATGGAAGATTGATTCGATTATTTCAAAAACAGGCCTTTCTGTCATTGATGGATGAAGGAAGTTTGCGATTTAATGACAATCTACCGCTCTTATCACAAATCAAAAAGTGATCTGATAAGTCCTCTCTTACGAATACTTATTTATTAATAATATTTTCAATTTTTTTCAACATATCTGATTTACCCTCAACTTCTAGCTCAATACCATCATATTTATCAATTCGATGAATTACATTTAAATCTTCATAAATCATTTCAATATTCTTTAATTGATTAAATCGTAATTTTAGTGATTTTCTTATAAAATTAGATTTTATTAGACCGACAATACTTTTCTTTAAAACATTGATTTTTAAAGATTTATGAGCTGAAATGAATATAGCATCTGGATTAGATTTTTTTAACCCCGCCAATAAATCCTCATCGTCTACTAAATCTACTTTATTTATGACCGTCAATTGATTTTCATGTGTTATATTAAGAGATTTAAGTACTTGGTCAATGGTTTTGATATGCGATTGCATTTGAGGAGATGACGCATCGCATACACGCAATATTAAATCAGCATCTTTTACTTCAGAGAGTGTGGATCTAAATGAAGCAACTAAATCGTGTGGCAACTTACGAATAAACCCCACAGTATCACTTAAAATAAACGAGACTCCTCCACCCAAGTCAACTTTTCTTGTTGTTGTATCCAGTGTGGCAAATAATTGATCTTGAATGTACACGTCAGAACCTGAAAGAGATTTCATAAGTGTAGATTTACCTGCATTTGTATATCCTACAAGGGCAATCTTATAAATAGAATTTCTGCTTTGTGTTTGAGTACTGTGTTGCTTTTGAATCTTCTTCAAGTCCAATTTCAATTTAGTAATTTGATTTCGAATTAGCCGGCGATCAATTTCAATCTGCGTTTCACCAGGCCCACCTCTTGTCCCAACTCCACCCATTTGTCTCTCAAGGTGAGTCCATTGCCTTGTAAGTCTAGGAAGCATGTATTCTAATCGCGCCAGTTTAATTTGAGTTTTAGCTTCACGTGAGCGAGCATGATTATCAAATATATCTAATATTAGTCCAGTTCGGTCTAATATCTTTATTGAATCTCCTGTGAGTTTTTGAATATTTTTTATTTGTGTTGGGGATAATTCATCATTAAAAATTATTAGTTGTAATTTTAATTCTTTTGCTTGTTCTATTATGGAAGATACTTTGCCTTTTCCGATAAATGTAGCCGCATCAATCTTAGCTCGCTTTTGAATTATACAGTCTTCAACTACAGCCCCAGCCGTTTCAGCCAACAGTTCCAGTTCATCAAGTTGTACCTGGATTTGATCGTCGCTACAATCTGAAAGCTGGACGGCAACTAGTAGGGCAAGTTCCTTGTTTTCAGCTTGACGTTTTTTTGACTGCATTACTGGAAATAATCATTTCAATAATTAATAATAGTGTGATTAAATATAATATAAGTTTCCATAGTTCACTCCCCACTCTTGAACTTTGAATAGTCTCCTTTAAATTGCTTTCACTAATTAGAATAATAGATGCATTTTCTGATAAGTATTGCTTCAAATCAATTTCATTTATATATTTATCATTTGACTCAATTTCTCGTGGATTCATAGCAATAAATGTGATTTCAATTTTATCTAAAGTATTAAGCTTATGAATTCCCGGTATTCTTTGATAATCCACATGTAAACTATTCATATTGATATGATAGTTTTGTGCTGTTGGAGATTCATATTTCAGGTTATCATGACCTTCTTTTGCCTGTAATGATATCTCCCACTTGTCATCAATATTGAAATATAAATTATTAGTACTATTAAATTGATTATAGAAAAGTTGATGGAAAAACGGTATAAAATACCCTCTTATTGGGAAATTAGACCATATGAGTGTTGGCGCCATAGAGAATATATCAATTAACCCATTTCCTTCATAATGTCTGCTATATACTGAAAACCCATCATCCGTAACTAATATTGAATTATCATTTTGTTCTAGCTTGAAGTATTGAAATAATTTAATGGGGTTTTTAGTATATGTTATTGAAGATAATTCTTTTTGTGAGTTAGCTTTAATCGCTGAAGCAATTTGAAAGTTTTCGTTAGTTAGCTCTTTTTTATATGAATTAAAATATTGTGATTCAAAAATATCTAATTCTGAAGTAGAAGTATCCGTATCATCAGGAAAAATAATCAGATGCCCCCCTTTGCCTACGTACTCAATTAACTCAATTCCCGTAGCTGATAGCAAATGATATCCATTTTGAATCAACACATCATTACCATCGCCAATGGCTCTTTGAATATTATTGGGAGAGTATTTTGTATTACTTATTACTGTATTTTTAAAATTTATAGATTCGATTAAATGAGACATATAAACAGTTTCATTATCTGAAGCAATTGTGCCAATTTTGAGTTTTTCGGGAATTGAAATTTTAAAATAAAAATTATTATCTTCTGTTCTATCATCATCATCTAATTTTAGGTGACAAGCATAATCTCCGGTTTGTGGGATCGCTGTAATAAATTCAAAATTGCTTTCAGAATTTTTCTTTAGTGTGACTAATTGTTGAGCCACACTGATCTCATTTACAAAAAGTTGAATGAGTCTATTTTCAACATCCATCCCACCATTATTCAAAATACTGACATTGATAGTGAGGGGTGAATTTGGCAGTAAAATTGCATCTGCAATATCCACCGTTAAAATAGATAGATTGTCCTTGACAGGAGGAATAATTAGGGTAAATATCTTCCAATCGGATAAAAAAGGCTTAAATGGTGCCGCTGATTTTATGTGAGATTGCTGTCCATCAGTAATGTAGTATAACTCCTTGATTGCATCTTGCTCAGAAAATTGAGATTCCATATCCTTGAGAATACCTCCGATTTCTGATGAAGTATATGTTAACTGAAAAAGATTTTCTGATTCTGGAAGCTTTGCTTTTATACCATTATACAATTCACCTTTTGAAAGGGTAGCGATATAAACTTGTGAATTATCTGATATATTTTCTAATACATTCTTGAATGTTGATATTACTAAGTCATACCTTTCCTGGTCATTACTTTTGCCATTCATGGAAAACGAGTCATCAATTATTATTGCTGAGATTAGTGCTTCATCATCAGAGTCCCAATAAGAAAAGAGTCCACCAATTACGGGTCTTGTCATCATAAATATTATAAGTAATATTATTAAGGTTCTCAAAATCATCAATAAAATTTGAAGAAACTGCAGTCGTCGTATTGATTCTGATTCCAATGCTTTCAAAAATCTAATTGAGCTAAAATCAATGGTAATTATATTTCGCTTATTCAGTAAATGAATAATTAACGGAATTGAAATTAGGGGAATTAGAGAGAAAAATATGGATGATAGAAAATTCATCTAAACCCCACTGATTGTAAGGAAAAAGGCAACAGATAGCGGTATAGAGATATTGTCATTAAGTTTAGGTATCTCAATTAATTCTGTAATCATGGCAATCAAAGAGAGTAGTAATGCACTTGTCAATGGAATACTAAATATATATAAAATAAA
>JABHHG010000228.1 GCA_018671635.1 Fidelibacterota bacterium
ACCATTCAGGAATGGCAATAATATATTTCAAATTAAATAACCAACGGAGGTACATTTTTATTGGCAACGATAACATAGAAAGTCCGAAGAACATCAAAAATGAATACCGAACTGGACCATATGCTTCATACATTTCCTTTAATAGCGATTTAGCCAAGACTAAAGGCAATACACCTAAATACATAAACACCGCAACAAATCCCATCGATTCTCTAACCAATGGATTTGCAGGAAGCGCTTTATTCATGCCAATAACCCAAATATATTCAGATAGATTGATATTGTTTAATGCTACAACCTTATGCGGATCCCACCATTCAAATGGCCCAAAGAAGTTCCAGTTCGGTCCTCTAAAGAATGTACCAATGACAATAAGGAATACCCATAGCGCCAGCCAGCCGTACATGAAAATAAACATTCCCACGCGACGATCTTTAAATGAGTAATAACCATCACCTTTTTTATTGATATCCATATATGGAATAGCCATCATTCCAAAAATAATTAACATGGGGAACACAATGCCGGCAATCCATGGATCAAAATAAACCAACATTTCTTGAAGTCCTAAGAAATACCATGGAGCTTTTGATGGATTTGGTGTTGCCGCAGGGTTTGCAGGTTCCTCTAAAGGTGCACCCACTAAAATTGACCAAACAATGAGGAATACCATAAATACTAATAAGGCAATAAACTCAATATAAACCAAATCTGGCCACACCAATACTTTATCATCGGGATCATGATATTCAGTTGGTTTCTCACCACGGTCTAAACGTTCGTCATTGATGTAGGCTTGTTTCATTCCCCACCATAAATAGAAAAACATTCCATAAATCATTAATAAAATAGGGAAGTTATCTGGCTTGGTTAGGGTAAGATTAAAGTTCGGATCATAATACCCCACCACAAAGAAAATGGTAATGAGGATAAACATTACATATCCACCCGTATTCGTCCAAAGTTTATGAAACCCAAACTGACGGCTTTTTTTATCAAACCAATCTGTTGGCGGAAAAATAAAGGGGAACAACACCGTTAACAATGTAAACGAAATTGTTGGTGCTGATAAATAATCTATAAAATGTTTTATGGATTCCACGAATACTTCCTCTTATTAAAGTGGTCCTGAGATGCCGCCATCTTTCCGGATTCGCCAGAAATGGACAGCCATAAAAATCATTGCGATAAATGGCACTGCAATACAGTGGAGAACATAAAACCTGAGTAGGGTTGCCTCGCCAACAAATCGACCTCCCAAAAGTGCAAATCGAATGTCTGAACCTGCATGCACTAAATTAATATCCCCAATTGCCAGTAAAGAAGCACCTGGACCTTCATGCCCAATAAATGGATGTGCCCGAGCCATATTGGTTCCCACCGTTACCGCCCAAATTGCAAGCTGATCCCATGGAAGTAGATATCCTGTAAAACTCATAAACATAGTTAATGTCATCAATAACACACCCACGCCCCAGTTGAATTCACGAGGTGGTTTATAAGAACCTGTCATGAACACACGAAGCATATGTAGCCACACCGTAAGAATCATGGCATGGGCTCCCCATCGATGAATCTCACGCATAATCCCTAATGGAACTTGCTCTGTCAAATCAATGATATCTGTGTAGGCATACTCTACAGTGGGTCTGTAGTAAAACATGAGTAGAATGCCAGTAATTGTAAGCACTACGAATAGGAAAAATGATAGCCCGCCCATACACCATGTATAACCAATTTTTACTGCATGACGTGGTAATCGTGCGGGATGCAGATGTAGGAATACATTTCCCAATACTGCATACATTCGTTGACGACGACTTTTAGGTACACCCGATCGAAAGATGGACTTCCAAACTTGTGATTCACCCAGTTGTTCTAATAATGATGGCTTTTTTTCTTTTTCACTCATTTATCAAAATTCCTATTTAGACCTTAAGGAAAGATTCTGCTCTTTCCCATTCGCCTTTTTCAAATTTAAAAGATTTCGTTTTATCAACTACAATTTGCCCATCTCCAGCTAAATAAATCATGAATCGCTCAAGCGGGCGAGGTGCAGGGCCTTCAAAATTAATTCCGCTAAATCTAAACCCACTACCATGACATGGGCATTTAAACTTCTGTTCAGCCATTAACCAATTTGGTGTACATCCTAAATGAGTGCAAACAGTAGATAGTGCATAGATGCCTTCTTCGTTTCTTACCACCCAAATATTATACTTTTTCTTATATCGGATGTCAACATTCCCCGGCACAAATTCTTCAGGATAGCCAATTTTAAAACTCTGAGGCGGTTCAAATAATACATTGGGGAAAAGAAAGCGAATCATCACCACAAAGAATCCACCCGTTGCGGCAGAAAAAGATAACCATCCAATAGTTAACCAGTTCAGGAACCCTTTTCTATCCATGGCTGTTTGATCACCATCTGCACCAATGGATGCATTTGGAATAAATTTATCCGGTTTAGCCATTACTCAACTCCATATTATACACGCTTTCTAATGTTTTCAATGCGGCATTTCGAATTTCCATATTTGGGTCTTCTTTCGCCAATATAAGCAAATTTGATTTGAACTCTTGGCCACCCAATTGACTACTCACTTGTATTGCCACTAAAATTGCCTTTTCAGTTTCCCAACTATCAATCTCTTTGAAATTTTTGTAGTATGCTCGATCGAGTAAACTGTTGATAATTATGGTTCCTGAAGAGTCACCCATTTTTGCCAATGCAATGGCCGCATCCCACCGAATATTTGCTTCTTCATCATCCAATAATTTTTTCAAAAGGGGGAGTGAAGACTCATCTCCAATTTGCCCCAATGCAATAGCAGATGCTAATCGTACGGCTTGAAATTCTGATGAAGTTGCCATAACCGATAATTGACCCACAGCAGGTTTGTATTGAATCAATCCGATGGCTTGAACTGCGGCGGTAATAATTTCAGCACTATCATCATTCAACGCCGTCATTAATGGTTCGCCATATGCAACATCACCTGTACGGCCCATTGCTAATGCCAAATACATGCGAACCTTAGGGTCATCATGTAATGATTTTTCGAATGCACTGATTATACTATTTTTGAATTGGTTGTCTAATGGAACTTTATCGGGATCGGATAAAATTTTAGATAATTCATAGGCGGACTGCCAACGCTTTGATGCAGAGCCAATTTTGATTTGAGTCAGATACTCTTGGGGATTTCCCGATTCGAAGGTAACAAATCGGACAACCATGAAGAATAAAACCCCAATAACTGTAATCATTAGGGGGATAAGAAAAAAGGAGTAAAATAGTACATAGACTCTACTCTGTTCTTCAGGTGTGGTTAATTTTTGCTCTGAATCTGTCATATATTGTTTATTTGGGGGTAATCCATAGCCTAAAATTTAAAGAAGAATTACTCCTCATTCAAATGTGAATTCTCTGATTTTTATTGACTTTTTTCTTCTTGAGATTGCTTTAATAAAAAATCAGTAACTTTGTTTAGCTTTCGAACTTCTTTTTTTAATTTGAATACTTCACCTAAAGCAACCATGGCAAAGACCACTAATAAAATAATGTAATAATTCATCATCTCCATTAATGTGAATCCTCTTTTTTTAATGCCTTATTGGTTTGCTGTTTTTCCGCTTCATCTTTTATAGAATACCCCAACAAGACCGGAAAAATAAATAATATCAGCATAGAAATAATCATTCCCACGCAAATCCAAAGTAAGTTATCCATGAGCCATGTAAAAGTAAGCCATTCAAAATAGATGCTTTCATTGGTCATACGGTGCACTCCATTTCATTAAACCAATTTTCAAATGTAGATCGGAATTCAATTAATAAATTTAAACTTTCTGAAACTATCCGAAGCTGTTCCGTTTTACCGTTACGCTCATAGGTTTGAACCACTTTTTCTTGTCGGATTATAAATATCTCTAAATTCTTAAATTCGGCTTTATTTAGATTGATGAGAATAGTTTCAATGGATGTATTTGCATCAATATCATCCAAAACGATTATTTCTTCTTTCAGCTTTCCAGATGGACCAAATCGATTCGAGACATAGCTCGCTTCAATCCTACCAGAATCGTTTATCTCTGCGGATAGGTAAAATTTAGGATGCTGCATATCAACCTTCTTCATTAGACCCACCACCCTACAACCATATAATAAAGAACCAATAAAATGGTACACGCAAACATAGACCAATTCTGAACACTCTTGAACTTTCGTTCCTTCTCTATTTTTCGTGCCAGTGCTTCACAAATCGTAATTTTCCCATCTTCGGCATCAATAGTTGAATCATTCTCTAAAGATGTTGCAAGCGATGTTGAATTTGGTTTCCATGAATTCATTCGTTCTGAAAAGGCAACGCCGGTATAAATTCCAGAAGTAATCATCTCAAGAAGTTGATTATCTAATTCATCAATTTCAGGAGCAGTCGAGTTGGACGTAATAAGTGCATCTCGCTCAAAAAGGAGGTGTTCAAATGTTGTATGAATTTCGCGTATATCTATTTTTTTACTCATAAGAATTTGGATAATTATAGGTTGAATCTTTTACAATGGAGCCATCTTCATAATACCACAGCCAATGACCCACTAATTCACCGTTGTAATATTCGCCTGAAGATTTCAACTGACCGTTTGGATAATAACCCTCCCAAAAACCGTGAGCCTTATCATTTACATAAGTCCCAGAAACACGAATATCACCATTGGGATAATACAACTTATACTCCCGTTCATTTTCATTACAGGAGAATAATAATAAAATTAATAAAAAATTAATAAATTTCAGAATGGGTATCATTTCCATCTACATCATACCACACCCATTGACCGGTACGTTCATTGTTGGCATATTTCCCTTGGAATTTTATCTGCCCATTGGTGTAAAACTGTTTCCATTGGCCATCAAGAAGTCCACTACTGTAGGTTTCAACTCTTTCAAGTTGGCCATTTTCATCCAACCATGACCATACCCCTTCTTGATAATTTTTTGAATATTGGCCACTTGTTTTCACTTCGCCATTCTCATGATACCGAACATACATCCCGTCAAGATTTCCATTATTATAGAATGATGCTTCTTTAACTTGGCCACTTACATAAAATTCAATAAATTGGCCATTAGATTTAATATTTCCGTGATCTTCCATGTGATGTACATTTTCGTGTTTATCATACCACACCCAAATACCCGTGGCCTCATCATTGAAAAAATAGCGTTCGGTCTCTAAATGATTATGGCGGTTATAATAGGACCATTTCCCATTCATTTTTTCATCAATATAGTAACCTGATTTCTTTAGTGCACCATTTCCAAAATGATCAGTGAATGATTCTCCAGAGAAATTCATATTTCCAGCTGACCACCGACTTACTAAGTTTTGCTGATCATATGTTTCAACAGCGGTTTCACTTCCTTTTTCTGAATAGAAAACTTTTTTAACTATTCGCCCACCTTCAGTGGCTTCAATGGATTTTTTATGTCCATTTTCATAGGTTTCAGAAATTGAATATTTTGACTCTTTCGAGCAGGATGTGAGTAAAAAAGTGCAACACAAAAGGGTAATGATATTTTTCATGATTTATGGATATTTAATTATGAATTATTAATTGTGGGAAAATCCCCACCAAACACGGTGGAAAATTTACATCTGAATCATTCTCTGTGTAAAAGGAATTTACAGCTTATTTAAATGAAAGTAGAAACTCAGACTATTTTCTTAATGAAGTTAAATTTACCCTTCCATGGTGCATAACGCACAAAACGGGTAAAATCGATGGTCATAGATTTTTTGAATATACTTTTGTAATGAGAAAATGATTTGAATGAATACTCACCATGATAATCACCAATTCCACTATGTCCTACTCCACCAAAGGGTAAGTTAGGATTTGCATATTGGGTCATGGTATCATTCACACAAGCACCCCCAAAAGAAATATTATGTAACAAATCATTTTCCACTTTTTTATTCTTGGTAAAAATATAAAGGGCCAATGGCCTCTCTTTACTCTTGATTAAGGTCTTAACTTCATCAATATTTTTAAATGAGAGAATGGGCAAAACAGGCCCAAAAATTTCTTCATTCATAATGGAATTGTCGGTAGAGTCTAAAGCAATAAATGTAGGTGAAATATATTTTTTTCCTTTATTAGAATTTCCACCAAAGGCAATATGCTTTTCATCAATCAATGAGCAAATTCGATCAAAATGTCCATCGCTTATGATTCGAGGATATTCATCATTATCTTCAGGGTTTTCACCATACATTTCAATCACATTTTTTTTCAGCGCATTAATCAAATCGTTTTTTACTGACGCATGCACTAAAATATAATCGGGCGCAGTACACGATTGACCACAATTCAAATATTTTCCAAAAACAATACGTTTTGCAGTCTCATTAATATTTACTTTTTTATCCACCACACATGGCGATTTACCACCCAACTCTAATGTTACCGGGGTGAGGTTTTTAGCGGCAGCTTCATAATACACTTGCCCTACTTTTGTACCACCTGTAAAAAATATATAGTCATACCGATGCTGAAGTAATTCTGTGGCAACTTCTACCCCACCTTCAATGGAAATTACATGTTCTGGCCTAAAACATTCTGAAATAATTTTGGTAATAATAACTGAGGATGCTGGTGCCAATTCTGATGGTTTTAACACTGCTGTATTCCCAGCAGAAATTGCACCAATCAATGGCATAAGTCCTAAAGCAATTGGGTAATTCCAGGGACTCACAATTAATGTAACACCATAAGGCTCAGGCTGACGATAACTAGATGCAACTGCCAATATAATTGGAGTGGGTACCCGTTTTGGTTTTGACCACTTCTTTGTATTTCTAATAGCCATTTTCAATTCATCGCGAATCAATACAACTTCAGTGAGATAGGCTTCAGTTTGAGATTTCCCTAAGTCTTTTCCCAATGCAAGAATGCATTCATCTTCATATTTTTCAAATATAACTTTTAACCTTTTCAATTGTTCAATCCGAAATTTCACATCTCGTGATTGCCCCGAATTGAAGTATTCTCTTTGATTATTGATTAATCTTAGTATATTCATAGTAACGAAAATTAGCCCTTTTAAAATCCTTACATGGAATGAAATATTATATGAATCTATTTTATTTACTCTTTTGTTGAATATTTCTTAACTTCAACCACCTTAAGGGTAACAAAAGAAGCTGTAATTGTACTATAGATATGGATAATATAGATAAAATCTGATTTTACGAACAATGAAAGGAAAGTATGAAAGATTGTATATATAGAATTATTTTCATTACAATAGGTATATCATCTATTTTTACGCAATCCTTCCATATCAAACCCTATTTACAAAATGCCTACACCTCATCTATAGTTGTTATGTGGGAAACTACCAGCGGTTTTGAATCTCTAGTAGAATGGGGACCTACTCAAACCCTTGGAGAAGCCACATCTGGTACAGCAGAGATAGGATACATTACTTCATATATCCATACGGTTGAACTCACAAATTTAAATTCAAATACCATCTACTATTATAGGGTTCTTACCGGTAATCTAGAATCTGAAATATTCAATTTCAAAACACCTATGGAACCAGGACTAGAAGAATCTACACGAATGGTAGCAATAAGTGATATGCAAAAAGATTGGAGTAATTGGGATAAATTTGAAGAAATTATCCATGATGGCATAATAGATTTTACTTCTAGCAATTTAGATTTAATTCTCATTCCTGGCGATTTAGTTGAGAATGGAAATGACTATTCTCAATGGGCTGAACATTTTTTTACACCTGCTGAACCCTTGTTTGCCACTGTACCCATATATCCTGTTTTTGGTAATCATGAAAATAATACTGACTATTTTACCATGTATTTCAATTTACCAAACAATGGTTCACCTGGTTATGCAGAGCATTGGTGGTGGAAAGATAACTCCAATGTCCGTATCATTGGTTTAGATTCAAATCCTGCTTACCAAATAAACACACAATTATTATGGTTAGAGTCTATTCTTGATGCAACATGTAGTGAAGATCATATTGATTTTGTTTTTGCAGAACTACATCATCCTCATCAATCAGAATTATGGATAGCTGGAAATACGGATTTTACGGGTGATGTAATTGAACGATTAGAACAGTTTTCAACTTCATGTGGTAAACCCAGTATCCACTTTTTTGGCCATACACATGGATATTCTCGAGGGCAATCACAAAACCATCAACATGTAATGGTAAATGTGGCAACAGCTGGTGGAGCCATTGATAATTGGGGGGAATATGCTCAAAATGATTACCCCGAATATACCGTTTCGCAAGATGAATGGGGATTTGTAATGGTAGATATTGATGCTGGAGATGATCCCCAATTCACTATTAGAAGGGTCAGCCGTGGAAATGAAAGCCATTTCAGGGACAATGAAATCCGTGATCAAGTAACTATCCGCCTATGGAATACTCCGCCAAATACACCTAATATTGTATCACCAATTGGTCAAAACCATAATCCTGATAATCTCATTCTATATGGTGGAGAATTCTCTGATTCTGATGGTGATGAACATGGTTTTTCTCAATGGCAAATTTCAGAAAATTGTGATAATTTTGAGATACTTATCCTAGATGATTTTGAATCTCATGAAAATTGGTATTTTAATGAAGATACACAAGCAGGAAATAGCCTAACCACTGCCACAGCCAATTATCTTTCAGAAAATTATGACTATTGTTGGCGTGTACGCTATCGTGATAAAGGATTGGTTTGGAGTAATTGGTCAGAGCCAACCCCATTTAGTACAGGCGAATCATTATACTCTCCCAATTTACTCAGCAACGGTGATGCAGAAAACGGTGTACTCAGCTGGATAGTTGAAACTGGAATTTTTGAATCATTAGAAGCTCTTGAGTGTAATGGTGTTGAACCTCATTCAGGTGACTATTATTTCTCCGTAGGTGGCCTTTGTGAGACGGCTGAGTATGCAGAGGTTTATCAAGATGCTGACGTAAATGAATATTTTGGCTGCATCGATGCTGGTGATGCATCTGTACGTTTTTCTGGATTTTTATCTGACTGGGGTGGTGAGGATCAACCTGCAATGCATCTTCTGTTTATTGATGAAAGTGGCAACACAATTATAGAAGGTGAATCTATGTCCACATTAAATAGTAGCTGGACAGAATTTGAACAATTTACTATTATTCCTGAAGGCACTATAATCATTCGTACCGTACTTACGGGCACTCGAAATGGCGGTGAGGATAATGATAGCTATTTTGATGATCTCTCTTTAAATATTTTCACATCACCCTCTTGCAACAGTATTATGGGTGATTTGAGTAATGATGGTACCGTTAATATTCTTGATGTGATTCAATTGGTAAATATAATCATGGGCTCAGAACCTTCAGAGTACCAAGAAACTGTAGGGGACATGAATAATGATGGTGACTATAATGTGTTAGATGTAGTGATTATCGTGAATTTAATTTTAGGGACATGAAATCTAAATTTATAAAATGATTGATCTAGTTAAGAATAGTATTAACCATCTGAACTATGTCAAGTATATTAATAATAGAATCTTCATTCATATCCACTCACCCTCACAGCTCTCCTCATCTATTACAGGTTCATCTCCAGGGCAGCTACAACCAGAACAATCCCAAAAATAAGCAGACTCTAATTCATCACAATTAACACCATATTCAAGCCAAGCAGTATCACAACATTCACTGCCTAAATCTGTATAATCATTTTCACATTCATCACAATCTCTAATCGAAACTTCAGATATACTAAATATTGATTGAGAATCTTCAATAGGATCTATATTTAAAGAGGTTGGTTGATTTGCAACTAAAAAGTTAAACGCTACTATTATGCAAGCTAAACTGATATTTTTCATATTCCATTTCTTTCTATTAAATAATTTCATATGAAAATATAAAAATAAAATCAATTGATTCTATATACGACAAAAACTCACATATGCATGTGAGTTTTAAGAAAAATAAAAGAAATGGAGCTAAAAAATTAAATCAAATTAATAAATTACATTTAACGACCAAGGATGAGATTAACAATACTTACAAGATCAAGTATATCCAGTATACCATCATGATTGATATCACCAAAGCTGTATTCACATGAATTGTCATCTACATTAGCTTCAGAATTATAGTTAATGGCTGATTCATATGTACACCCAAAAACAATAAATGAAGAATATTGGCATGTGGAATTATCACCTTCGCCAAGAGCCGCAGCAATCGGGTTATAATTAAAAGCAATTGGATCCGTACAATTTGAACCTGCCATACAATGATTACCCATCCAATAACAACCATCATCACTATTCATGCAATCAAGTTGATTGTCAAAATCCATACAATTATCATTTGACTCCATGCAGTGATCTCCCATCCACATACAACCATCTAATGCCATACAATCTAATTGATTGGGGGCATCAGAACATATATCACATTCATCATTGTATTGACATGAACCATCATCATAAACTGTACCTATATTATAATTGCATGCAGTAAAATCAGTGCATCCATACATAGATTCAATTAAGATGGGTATATAGGTGTATTGGAAATCATAAAGGTTTGGCATATCAAATTTATATCTTAGAATCATATTATGATCAATAAGTGCATATGCAGAATAGGTGGACCCAGCGAACATATTCCACATATTATGGTCTGGATCACCATCTATAATCAAGGGGTTATTGCCATACTCTCCAAGTTCAGTATATAGATTGGCCCATCCATCACAAGAATAAAGGTCGCCATCATTTGTACTATAATCAAGGCTAACTAAAAATTTAACTTCACTATGCTCTTCCATAACCTCAATTATTTCATCCATCAAACTGACGTAATCATAGCATGCAGGTCACCATGTGGCATTCATACTTATAAGTGTAATTTTATAATCACCACCATTCTGAGAACCATTCAAATCTATAAAAGAAAAGGAATCACCTGTTTGATAATCACCGTTTCCATTGCATACATCATAGATAGTACTTTGATCCTGAACAGAGAGAGTATCGCCTATGCTATAGATAGATCTAGAATCCATTGGTTGAGAATCAGATGCCACACAATTTTCAGATTGAGAAAATAAAAATGAAACTAATATTAATATGAAAATATTCAAGGAGTTAAAGCCTATTGACCATTACCTAAAATTATATTTACTAATTGAACAACATCAAGAATATTTACTATTCCATCAGTATTTAAATCAGCAGATTCATTATATTCATTAGCTAATATTACGTTTATAGAAAGTATAATATCCTGAATATTTATAAGTTCATCACCGTTAATATCTCCTAAGAGAACTGCTTGTTCATAATACTCAGCAATAACATCAGTAATATAGCTTTTTGCTGACCAATTCAGACCACTATTAAGTGTATAGGTACCTAATAATGCTCCATCATAATCTAAGATAACAACTTGCTTATGTAAACCATTTGGTGAGAATTGTTCTCTTATTGGTAAAAATGGATATTGATCCATTACTAATGGTAAATCAGAGTTATTGCAAAAATTTGAATTAAACTGAGATATATTGGTTTGACCAACTGCAATTATAACGACATTTTCATAGCCAGCAGTTCTTAACTCATCTTGAAAATCGGACAACTGCCCGAATGTGCTTGTTCAGCCCGCTCAGCCCTGTGAGGAAAAATAATGTAATGTAATATGATCTGAATATTCAGGGTCCCATACATTTAATCCAAAAGTAGGTGATGTAGAATTGTAATCTTCTAAAGAATACTCAAATTCATCCGCTAAAACTATCCCAAAAGATAGTATGACTAAAAATGTTATGTATTTTTGTATCACTGTATAAACCTTTCTCAAATATTTATATACTTATTTCAACTATTATAAATTATAACTTCTAATTAGTCTTCAACAATTAACAAATTGTAATAAAATATTACATCTACTCGTAACTCTACAATATAACCATTTAAAATAAAATTTATATATAGCATAGTCACCTTCGCCGCTTCTACCAATATTTTAGAATTACATAAAAATATTCGCAAACCCCAATACTTATACATCTTAAATTTCACTCCATCAATTTTAGTAGTTTTATCTATCAACATACTCTTTTCAGGAGACCTCATGATCAGAATTTTAATTCTTATCACCATTTTATTGGCATCTTGCAGTGATGACCTTACTCAATCTAACGTTGCCGGCTGTAACACTTCAACGGCATGTAATTACAATGCGAATGCGACCATAGATAATGGTTCATGTATTGAAGCTCAAGGATGCAACAATTGGTGTGAAGGTGATGAAACCACATTACTCGAATTAGATTGTACCGGTGAATGCGGTGGCCAAATTGTTGAAGATGACTGTGGTGAATGCGTAGATGGTGTGGGTGCAGATGCTACTCCCGAAGATGGATCGGCCTCTTTATATACTTGTGCCATGGCATGTGACGGAAATTATTATAATGATGATACCGCCCCTTCAACAGATAGTTGTAATATCTGTGGTGGTGATAATTCTACATGTGTTGATTGTGCCGATGTGGCCAATGGAACCGCTATTTATGATAATTGTGGAAATTGTGTTCAGCCCTCAGCATCATGTTCACCCGATTGTGCCGGTGTATGGGGAGGTCCAGATATTGTTGATGGATGTGGTATTTGTGGTGGAGATAACTCAATCTGTACCGATTGTTCGGGCATCGTAAATGGTTCATCTACCACGGATAATTGTGGAACTTGTGATGATGATACTACCAATAATTGTACGCCTGATTGTGCCGGTGTATGGGGAGGCACTCAAGTAGATGATAATTGTGGAGTTTGTGGTGGAAACGATTCTACATGTACCGATTGCAATGATACCGTTGGGGGATTAGCATACATGGATGCCTGTGGTGAATGTGTTGGTGGAACCACTGAACTCGTTTCCACCTGTAATACGGATTGTAATAATCTTTCAATGGGAGATGCCATTGCTGACAATTGCGGAACTTGCGATAATGATCCAACCAATGATTGTACTGCGGACTGTGCAGGTGAATGGGGTGGTATTGCAATAGAAGATAGCTGTGGAATCTGCAATGGCGATGGCTCTATATGTACCGACTGTGCGGGTATTGAAAATGGCTCATCTCTTCCTGATAATTGTGGAACCTGTGATGATGATGCCTTAAATGATTGTACTACCGATTGCATGGGTGCATGGGGTGGCTCTGCAATAGAGGATGACTGTGGAATCTGCAATGGTGATAGCTCCATATGTACGGACTGTGCTGGCGTTATAAATGGCTCATCTCTTCCTGATAATTGTGGAACCTGTGATGATGATGCAGCTAATGATTGTAGTACTGATTGTGCAGGCGTATGGGGTGGTGATTCTGCTGCTGATAATTGTGGAACCTGTGATAATGATACCTCCAATGATTGTACTGCTGATTGCCATGGTGTATTTGGTGGTACTGCTCTAAATGATGATTGTGGCGTGTGTGGTGGTGATGATTATAATCCTCTTGGTTACCATTGTACCGACCTAGATGCACTGCAAAATATTATTGATGATAATTTAATTGTGAATATAAGCGATGAATTAAATCTTGGAACCCAAGTCTGGACTAACGGGCGCCTTACTTCGCTTGAAATGCAATTTGAATCGCTTACAACCATTCCTGAGAGTATTGGAAATCTAAGTGAGTTAATTTCATTAAATATCAATCAAAATGCTATCACAGCGTTACCTGATAATATTGGTGATTTGACAAATCTAGCTGAACTGGAAGTAGGGGATAATTCCCTCACTACACTCCCTGATGGATTATGGAATTTATCTTCCTTGACTACATTGTATTTAAATAATAATTCACTCACTGAAATTCCTCAAATCTTAAATGGGCTTGTGGCTATTGAAAATCTGAATTTATCACATAATCTATTGGAAAATCTTCCTGCAAGCATTGGTGATTTGAGTGTTGTTACCACTTTAAATGTGTCTAATAATTTGATTACTGGCCTACCCGATGAACTATGGACATTAAGTAGTTTGACTTCACTAAATCTGAATGATAATAATCTTTCATCCCTTTCAGAAAACGTGTGTGATATTTACAATGCTACATTGACCACTTTAAATGTAGATAACAATTGCGTGCTTGATAACACCCCCACCTGTATGTCAGGCTATGATTGGTCTTCACAAAGTACTGAAAACTGTGATTAATAATATTTAGTAAAATAAATCCGCTTTGGGATGTTCAGCATGATGTTGTAATATTTACGAGTTACTTACGAGTAAATTATGCAGCTAAAATCACCGAAACCATACTTACCTAAAATCATGGCAGGATTCCCCTCTCCTGCGGAAGACTTCACCGAACTATCAATTAGCTTAGATCAGGCATTGGTGAAAAATCCCCCTGCCACATTCATGGCCTATGCAGAAGGGGAATCTATGATTGACATAGGCATTCATCATGGTGATATTGTAATTGTAGATCGCTCCCTTACGCCATGCAACGGAGATATAATTGTGGCTGTTCTGGAAGGTGGATTTCTCATCAAACAATTCTCAAAAACCAAAACCCACATTAGACTGATCCCCCATAATTCCAAATACCCAATTATCTATATCAAGGAAGATTCTGATTTTCAGGTGTGGGGCGTTGTAGTTCATTCTATCCGCTCATATCGATGATTGCCCTAGCTGATTGCAATAATTTTTATGCCTCCTGTGAGAGAGTCTTTAGACCCAATCTAAATGATAAACCTGTGGTAGTTCTGTCAAATAATGATGGATGTGTGATTGCTCGCTCTAATGAGGCCAAAGTATTAGGTATTAAAATGGGTGAACCTGCATTTAAAAGTCGAGATATTTTTGACCGAAATGGGATTCATGTATTTTCCACCAATTTTGCCCTCTATGGAGACTTCTCTAATCGGGTCATGTCCATCCTTTCGGACAGTGTTCCCAGTATAGAAATCTATTCCATCGATGAAGCATTCATGAATTTTAGAGGCATCCCCAATCAAGAAGAATTTGCCATTGAATTACGGAAGAAAATATTACAGTGGACCGGCATTCCTATCTCTATTGGGATTGCCCCTTCCAAAACATTATCGAAAGTGGCCAATTCTATTGCCAAAAAAAAACGCAAAAATGGCGTATGTATATTGATGGATAAGCATGAAACCCTTGAATATTTAAAATTATTTCCCGTATCAAATTTGTGGGGCGTGGGCCGAAAATTTTCTAAAATGCTGGAAAAAAATGGCATCCATAATGCGTATGAACTCACTCAAAAATCAGATAACTGGTTACAAAAATATATGTCCATTGTTGGACTCAAAATGGTGAAAGAATTACGGGGTGAGTCCTGTTTTGATATGGTGAATGGGTGGAGTCGGAAAAAGAGTATAATGACCTCTCGCACCTTTGGTCACGAAATTGATAATTTTAAGGGATTGGCACAGGCCTTGAGCACCTATGCAAGTATGTGTGCGGCTAAACTCAGAAAGGAAAAAAGTTGTGCCAAAAGTATTCATATTATGATTTTTACCAATCCGTTTAAGCAAAATTATCGAATGAATTATAAGGCTTCTAAAACCATTATACTGGATACGCCAACCAATGATGGACTGGAAATTGTATCTCGATGCATCGACGCCCTTCGATCTATTTATAGACCCGATTGTATTTATAAACGAGCGGGGGTAATAGTCTCTGACATTGTTCCCCAATCACAAGTACAGCTCACATTTTTCCATCAACATGCTGATATTGAAAAACGTCATCATTTAATGGCTGCTGTGGATAAATTAAACGACGGTTTTGGGCGCATGAAAGTCCGGTTTGCTATTAATGGATTTGAAAAAAAATGGCATCTCCGACAAGAAAAATTATCACCTTGCTATACCACCCGAATGAGCGACTTATTGAGGATCAAATACTAATGTGTTTTAATATTTCCATCGTGAGCAGTATTGATGCTATTGAGCAACAGTTCAATGCAGAATTTCATATTGATTTTTCGTTTGAATCAAAGAAGCATATTTCGGCATTTACCAATCCGAAAATCCCAGTCATTACATCAAAAGATCCTAATATGATTCAGCCTTTTTATTGGGGACTTATCCCCCATTGGGTAAAGGATGTGCAAAAGGCAGATTCGATTCGACGTATGACATATAATGCCAAAAGTGAAACGGTGCATAAGAAACCCTCATTTCGGGATTCAATTAAAAATAAAAAATGCCTCATCATTGCAGATGGATTCTATGAGTGGCAGTCCACATCATCCGGAAAAATTTGCCATTATATTCAATCAACAAATGATGATATTTTTGCCTTTGCCGGAATTTGGTCTGAATGGGTGAATCAAACTACAGGA